>JAIXOW010000240.1 GCA_027486615.1 Oxalobacteraceae bacterium
TATTAAGATATTGCCGCTGACTCAGCACTTACGCAGACTTTCACGCAGGCTAAGCATTTTCATCAAAGACTCTTATAAAAAGATAAACCGGGCAAACAGCAGCCCGGGTTCGGATGAAACATCGCTATGATACCATCCGTCTCCCTCCTGACCAGAGCATTTCCATCGTCTGGTTATCTAAAAATCTCTACGATGATTCACAAAGCACTGCAGCGATGAAGCACGCCGGAAGGTATAATCGCGCAGCTACAGATATATCAACAACACACTTATGCAGCGTAGGCCATTGTGAATCCGTTACTCGACAGACTGCAGCCCTATCCCTTTGAAAAACTACGTCGCTTGTTTGCGGATGTCACGCCTGACCGTGCACATACGCCTATCAGCTTAGGCATAGGGGAACCGAAACATCCGACCCCTGCATTCATTCAGGAAGCGTTAGCGAAAAATCTCGGTGGCTTGGCGAGCTATCCCACTACGGCTGGTAGCGATGTGCTGCGAGCTGCAATCTGCGGTTGGTTAGAACAACGTTATCGCCTGCCTAGCTTAGATCCTAGCAATCAAGTCTTACCTGTTAACGGATCACGCGAAGCATTGTTTGCTTTAGCTCAGGTAGTGATCGATCCAAACGCAAAAGCCGTCGTTGTCTGTCCGAATCCTTTTTATCAAATTTATGAAGGTGCGGCTTTTCTAGCTGGCGCAGAGCCTTACTTCGTGAATTCCGATCCTGATCGTAATTTCGCACCGGATTTTTCAACTGTGCCAGCTGATGTCTGGCCACGCGTGCAATTACTCTACATTTGCTCACCAGGCAATCCTACTGGAGCAGTACTTACACTTGATGATTGGCGTGAATTATTTGCTCTTTCGGATAAACATGGTTTTGTGATTGCAGCCGATGAATGCTATTCAGAGATTTATTTTGGTAGTGAACGTCCTTTAGGTGCGATGGAAGCGTCACATAAACTAGGACGTAAAAATTACGAACGGCTGATTGCCTTTTCGAGTTTATCTAAACGCTCAAATGTGCCAGGTATGCGTTCAGGATTTGTAGCGGGTGATGCACGTATCTTGCAAAAATTTTTACTGTATAGAACGTATCACGGTAGTGCTATGAGTCCTTCCATACAAGCAGCTTCGGTCGTAGCATGGCAAGATGAAGCGCATGTTGCAGAGAATCGCGCAAAGTATTTACAAAAATTTCAGCAGATAACACCCATGCTTGCCGAGGTGTTTGATGTGGCTCTACCAGATGCAGGTTTTTATCTGTGGGCCAAGGTAGATAAATTAGTTAATATTAACGACACTGATTTTGCTCGTCGTCTCTATGCAGAATGTAATGTCACTGTTTTACCAGGTAGTTATGTTGCACGTGATGCTAATGGCATTAATCCAGGTGCAAATCGAATTCGTATGGCTTTGGTTGCTGAAGTCGATGAATGTCTTGAAGCCGCACAACGCATCGTGGCATTCACGCGCAAACTCGCGTCATCCTAATTTTTCTTTTTATTCTTAATTTCAACTTTATTCAAACGTATCATGACCCAACAATTACAAACTCTAATCGACAATGCATGGGAAGCACGTACCGACTTCTCTCCTAAATCTGCTCCTGCTGATGTGCGTGAAGCCGTTGCAGCTGTGCTAGAACAATTAAATCAAGGCACGCTACGTGTTGCGCAAAAAGATAGTGGTAGCTGGGTAGTTAATCAATGGGTAAAGAAAGCAGTGTTGCTTTCATTTCGCTTAGAAGACAACGCACCTATGCCTAGTGGTCAGCACATGCAGTTCTATGACAAAGTGCCTACCAAGTTTGCGAATTACACCGAAGCTGATTTTGCGAAAGGTGGTTTCCGAGTTGTGCCCCCTGCTGTAGCGCGTCGCGGTAGTTTCATAGGTAAAAACGTGGTGCTCATGCCTTCTTACGTCAACATCGGTGCTTATGTCGATGAAGGCACCATGGTTGATACATGGGCAACAGTTGGTTCATGTGCGCAAATTGGTAAGAACGTGCATCTTTCAGGTGGCGTAGGTATTGGTGGTGTATTGGAACCTATGCAAGCTAACCCCACCATCATCGAAGACAACTGCTTTATTGGTGCGCGTTCTGAAGTGGTTGAAGGAGTGATCGTAGAAGAAAACTCTGTGATCTCTATGGGTGTATACATTGGTCAGTCAACCAAGATCTATGATCGTGCAACAGGTGAAGTAACCTACGGCCGCATACCTGCAGGATCAGTTGTGGTGTCAGGTAATTTGCCTTCTGCAGATGGCAAATATAGTTTGTATTGCGCTGTGATCGTGAAAAAAGTGGATGCAAAAACACGCGCTAAAACTGCTATCAATGAACTTCTGCGCGATTGATCATTAATTAAGGTAATCATACGTCTATGTCATTGATACTCTACGGCATACCTAATTGCGACACAGTCAAAAAAGCACGCACTTGGCTGGAGTCGCATCAACTTGCACACATCTTTCATGACTTTAAAAAACAAGGTTTGAATGCAGACATCATCGCTCTCTGGTTGAAGGCTGTGCCTTGGGAAGTGTTGGTGAATAAAAAAGGAATGACTTGGCGTAATTTGACGGACGCACAAAAAAATGCGGTCGTAGATGCCAAGAGTGCGACTGCACTTATGTTGCAAAATCCTAGTGTGATCAAACGTCCAGTTTTATGTTCACAGTCTGCTGTATTAGTGGGCTACACACCAGAACTCTATCAACAACAATTGAAAGCCACAGCATGAGTAGAACACTGGCCTTAACTGAGGAGCTCATTACTTTATCTTCAGTCACTCCAGAAGACAAAGGCTGTCAGGCACGCATGGCTGAACTATTGCAGCCTTTGGGTTTTAAATGCGAAACCATACAGTCAGGTGCAGTCACTAATCTGTGGGCGCGCCGTGGAACAGCACAACCTTTACTTGTATTTGCAGGTCACACTGATGTTGTGCCTACTGGTCCTTTAGAAAAATGGACTTCCAATCCTTTTAAGCCTACACATCGTGATGGCAAGTTATATGGACGCGGCGCAGCGGATATGAAAACTTCCCTCGCTGCCATGATCGTAGCGGTTGAAGAGTTTGTAGCAGCGCATCCAGATCACCAAGGCTCTATCGGTTTTTTAATTACCAGTGATGAAGAAGGTCCTGCTACTGATGGCACCGTTGTCGTGTGCGATCAACTTAAAGCACGTGGTGAACAACTAGATTACTGCATAGTTGGTGAACCAACTTCAGTGAACAAAATAGGCGACATGATTAAGAATGGTCGCCGTGGCACGATGTCAGGCAAGCTAGCCATTAAAGGTGTGCAGGGACATATCGCGTATCCACATTTAGCAAAAAATCCTATTCATTTAGCTATGCCTGCACTCGCTGAACTCGCTACGATCAAGTGGGATGAAGGGAATGAATACTACTTACCTACTTCATGGCAAATGTCCAATATTCATGCTGGCACTGGAGCTTCGAATGTCATTCCTGGTGAATGCATAGTTGATTTTAACTTTCGTTTTTCAACCGCGAGTACAGTCGAAGGATTACAACAAGGTGTGCGTGCTGTCTTAGATAAACATGGCTTGCAATATGAATTGACATGGATAGTTGGTGGCCATCCTTTCTTGACTCCTCGCGGGAAATTAAGTGATGCATTAAGCGATGCCATCTCTGCTGAAACAGGACTGACAACTGAACTCTCGACGACTGGCGGCACATCAGATGGGCGCTTCATTGCAAAAATTTGCCCACAAGTTGTAGAGTTTGGACCAACCAACGCTAGCATACATAAAATTGATGAACATATTGCTGTAGCAGAGATAGATCCTTTAAAAAATATTTATCGTCGCACTTTAGAGAACTTGCTTGCTTCATGAATAGCGACATGCAACTGCCCTACACCACACTGCGTGATCTGTTAAGGCATGCAGTGACTCGCTTCAATACAGAATCATTATTTTTTGGTCATGGCAGTAGCAATGCATTTGATGAAGCTGCGTATTTGCTTTTGCACACACTCAAACTCCCGTTAGATAAACTCGATCCTTTTCTTGATGCGAAGCTTTTGCCTGAAGAGATTGCAAAATGCTTAAACGTTATTGAACGTCGTGCCCATGATCGTATACCTGCTTCTTATTTAACCAAAGAAGCTTGGCTAGGGCATTACCGTTTTTATGTAGATGAACGTGTGATAGTTCCACGCTCGTTTATTGCTGAACTCATCCCTGAACATTTTGCACCTTGGGTATCGCATCCTGATTCCATAAAAAATATTTTAGAACTCTGCACGGGATCAGGCTGCCTTGCCATCATGATGGCGGATGTTTTTCCAAATGCAAAAATTGATGCAGTCGATATTTCAAAAGATGCACTTGAAGTTGCGAAACGTAATGTGCATGACTATCAATGTGAAGATCAAATCACATTAATAGAATCTGATCTTTATGCACAAGTAGCAAACAAAAAATATGACCTCATCATCAGCAATCCACCGTATGTAAATGCAGCTTCCATACACGCGCTGCCACCTGAATACAAACATGAACCACTACTTGCACTTGCTGGTGGAAAAGATGGCATGGATTTAGTGCGTAAAATCGTAGCAGGTGCAAAAGAACGTTTAGCGCCACAAGGTCAACTCATAATTGAAATCGGCAATGAATATGCTTACGCTGAAGCTGCTTTTTCAGATTATGAACTCACATGGCTCTCAACCAGTGCTGGTGATGAAGCGGTATTTTTACTGAATGCTGAACAGTTGTAATGAAGGTTTATGCTGTTTGCTGAATATTCTTCAAAACGAATAAAAAAACAGCTGAGTTAAAAGCTCTCAGCTGTTTTTTTACAACTTAGTCGTAGGGTGCAATGCATTGCGCCGCATACAGTGGCCACACTACCGTATCGCGATATCCGCCTCTTGCTCTAAATGTACCCAATCCACAATCTCACCACTGGGCTGATAGCCACTCACTAACTGCTGCAGCATTGCCCTCACCACTGCTACATCATTCACATCCAATGCCATTTGCAAAGACTGTAGCTTTTGCTCTAACTCAGACCACGGTAGGCAATCTTCCCTTGCTTTCATAATGCGTGGATGTGAAGTTGGCTGAGGGTTATCACCAATGAGCAGCTCTTCATACAACTTCTCACCAGGGCGTAGACCAGTAACTTCGATCTCGATATCCCCATCGGGATTATCATCATCACGCACAGTCAGTCCGGACAACTCAATAATGCGACGAGCGAGATCCATGATCTTGACAGGCTCACCCATATCCAACACAAAAACATCCCCACCCTTAGCCATAGCGCCGGCTTGAATTACTAACTGTGCAGCTTCAGGAATGGTCATGAAATAACGCGTGACATCAGCGTGTGTGAGAGTGATGGGCCCACCATCACGAATTTGCTGACGAAACTTAGGCACCACAGAACCTGATGAACCCAACACATTCCCAAAGCGTACCATGGTGAATTTGGTTGAAGATGCATTGCCCGCTAAACCTTGCAACACCATCTCTGCCAAACGCTTACTTGCGCCCATGATGTTGGTAGGCCGCACTGCTTTGTCCGTACTGATCAACACAAAATCTGCCACCTGATGTTCAGCCGCTGCACGCGCAATAGTGAGCGTGCCGATGACATTATTTTTTACACCTTCAGCGGGATTATGCTCAACCAAAGGCACATGCTTGTAAGCTGCTGCGTGATACACCGTATCTGGCTTCCATGTCGACATGATTTCACGCATACGCTCTGCATCACGCACCGATGCCAGCAGCGGGACTAACCGAATTGAGGTGTTTTCAAATTTTTGATGAAGTTCTTGATGAATTTCATAAAGCGCAAACTCGCTCTGCTCAATTAAAAGTAATTCTTTAGGTGCGAGTTGCATAATTTGTCTGCACAACTCACTACCAATTGACCCACCTGCACCACTGACCAACACCACTTTGTCGGTGATATTTTTACCCAACAAAATATGGTTCGGTGCGACAGATTCACGACCGAGTAAATCATCAATATCTAAATCACGCAGATCAGAAGTTGTGACCTTACCTTGCGCAAGCTCCATTACACTAGGCAGTGTACGCACAGAGACATGCGCTATGCGTATCTGCTCAAGAATCTCAATGCGGCGTTTGCGGTTCATAGAAGGTAGTGCGAGTAAGACATCGCTCACCTTTAATGACACAACCAGACTAGGTAGATCAGCAGGACTAAAGATAGGCTGACCGTTTAAGACATGACCGTGTAATCTGTCGTCGTCATCTAAGAAACCCACTACGCGCATTTCGTGACTGTTGTTCATCGCTGCAGCAAGTTGGCGACCTGCAGAACCTGCGCCGTAAATTAAAACCTTAGGCAGATCAGCAAGTTTCAATTGGCTTTGATAAATCCCACCCAACCAAAAACGCGCAAGTGCTCGCGAACCACCCACTGCAAAGACGAGCAATATAGGTTGAATCAAACCCACAGTACGTGGCACACCTTGGAAACCAATTGCAGTAAAAAGAGCTGCGTAAACTAAACCGTATACAGCGGCGGCTTTATTCACCGTCATTAAAGCAGGCCAGCCGCTATAACGAAAAATAGCGCGATACAAACCCGAAATAATAAATACAGGGAGTGCAATCGTAATGGAGGCAATTGCAGCTGCGAATGCAGGACCTGACAGAGAAACAAATTCACCCAAGCGCAAATAAAAGGCAAACCAGACTGTGAAGATACAAAGACTTGCGTCGACCGCTAACACCACCAAGCGTTTCGCAACGCGAGGGAGTGACAAGACAGGCAATGCTAAATTTTTAAACAGCATAGTTAAGTGTTATGTCTTAAATGTAATTAGTGTGACACACCATCGCGGCGAACGACTTTAATAAATGTGAGCCAGAGAATTTTTATATCAAACCAAAATGACTGACGCTCTAAATATTCAACATCAAGTTTTACCTTCTCAGGAATAGGCAACTCGTCCCGCCCATTAACCTGCGCCCAACCAGTTAAACCTGGCACTAATTCATGCACACCAGATTGCGTGCGCAAGGCAATTAAATCATCTTGATTAAACAATGCAGGACGTGGGCCCACAAAACTCATATCACCCTTCATGATGCTCCACAATTGAGGCAATTCATCAAGACTTGTTTTACGTAAGAAAGAACCAATGGGAGTTGTATATTGAAGTGGATTCTTAAGCAAGTGAGTCGCTAATTCTGGTGAGTCCATTTGCATCGAGCGAAACTTTGGCATTTTAAAGATTTTATTTTCTCGGCCAACTCGATCCGACCAATAAAGTGCTGGCCCTTGAGAACTTACACGAACAGCAAATCCCATAATGAAAAGCAATGGAAACAGTAAAACAAATAAAGTTAAGGAAAAAATAAAATCGAAAAATCGTTTCATGAATGCGCCATGAGGAAATAGCAGGATTGCCTTCACTTTATTTAGCTTCATTTTGTAAATTTTTGTCATTTGGTCGGGTGCTATACTGACCTTAAGACATTAATAAACTGGTTCGCCGGTTTGGGAGATTTATATCTATTAGCACACAGAAGAATAAAGTCTAATAATTTTCTAATAAAATTAATGATCTTTTATTATTGATTGCACTAAAGGTAATTGCAATTCTCTTCTTACCCAATTAATCATCGAAGCAAAATTAGCAATTACTCCAAAACCATAAAAGTAGTATTCGAATAATTAATACTTCCATACCGCCATCGAGACATAATTCATTTAATCCCTTTTTCGCCTCCCATTTGAAAAGGCACACGCATCGATGGGATTAGGATTTGATAATTCAAAGTAAAATAAGGGCGGCTCATCACCATTTATTTTAATACTACTTATGAAATTAAATCGCTTTACAAAAATTTTTTTTTGGCATGAAGTGCCAAAAAAAAATTGTGCCTTATCTATAAACTCTCCGAAATTCTTGTAAGGATTTTAGCGAATCATCATGTATCTAATTAACCCGAGCTAATATATGATTAACAACATCATAAAGATTCAATCGATAATCCCATTTTTTAGAAGCATCAACATCTCCAATTACAATTGAATTTATTTGATCAACTCAACTAAACGGAATTTTTTACTAACTCTTTAGATATGAATTTCCCTAAAAATCTAGCCGCACCCGCTATAAGCATCTTTATTTTTGATTAAAAATAAGGTAAAAATACATTTATAGATTGAATTGTAATTTCAAATAAAATGTAACTCATTTTAAATTGAAAGATATTGAAATTAGATTTACTGATTATTTATTTAACAAACGCTCATATAGATCAACGTATGAATTTACCATTTTATCTGAAGTGAAGTATTGCCAATATCTAGATTCGGCCAACCTCCCCATTTCATGTGCTTTTTCTGGATTCTCCCATAAATATTTCATCGCTTCACGAAGTGCAAATGGATTACTGGGCGGCACAACCAAACCAGTTTCGCCATGAATATTAATAAAAGATGTACCAGTACCAATTTCACTAGAAATCATTGGCTTGCCAAACATAGCCCCTTCCAACAGAGACACACCAAATGCCTCTGAACGCAAGTGCGAGGGAAATACAATACCAAAGCAAAGAGTTAACAATGCAACCTTATCATCATCCTGCAAATAGCCTAATAAAAAGACATGTTTAAGTCTTAGTTTTGCTATCTGAGCCTTTAATTCGTCCATTATTGGGCCGGCTCCGACAATAACAATTGGGTAATCAGTAGTCTGGGCAGCCTCAATCAAAATGCTTAGACCCTTGTAATAACGGAGCACACCTACAAATAAAAAAAATTTTGAACCGAATTTTGTACTCCAATAAGATAGTTTTTTATGCGTGGGTTCTGGGTACATCATCTTGTTCAATCCAATCGGAATTACGCTGACTTTATTTTGAAATTTTTCTAAAACACCACTAGTTGATAAATAATTTGGTGAAGTAGCCACTATATGATCTACATCATCCAAGAAAGTAAACATTAGGGGGCGATATAACTTAAGCAAAAATTTCTGTCTGACAATGTCTGAGTGGTAAGTTACAACAGTAGGTTTTTTTAGACCAGTTGCAAAATGAACGAGATCCATGAAAGGCCATGGGAAATGATAATGTATTACATCGGCATTTTTAGCTAGTTGAGAAAAACGTAAAAAAGCAGAAAATGAAAAACCAGTTGAAGCAAATTGTAAATCAAGCCTAGCTCGATGCACTGAATACCCATTAACAGAAATCATTCGTGGCGAGCGGCGCGGAGTTAGCGACAGCACATCTGTAATAATGTCGCGCTGATTACACCCGCTAGCAATTTGGTTAATCACTTGCTCGACCCCACCCATTGTGTCAGGGAAAGATGTCTTGTAAAAATGCAATATCTTCATTAAGTTGAAAATTTACGTTATTTATTAATCTTTTTTTAAAACTAGTATTTAGAATTACTATAAAATTTGAATTAAATTTAAAAAATATATTGCTAATTTATTCATTCAGAAAATACTGGAAAATTTAAATCGAGTTAATTCTCTAAAATTAATAGACATAAAAAGTATAAGATATTTATCTTTTAAAAAATAATATCAAAAAATATGTCTAAATATATTTTTCAGTAAAAATTATAATTATCTAGATACAAGATTTAATCGAATTTATAAAACGCTTTTCGGAAAATTTATCTGCTTGTATTTCGCATTTATTTCTCATTAACAGCGCCAAAGGCGCATCAATAAAACGAACAGCATTGCAAATATCTTCAATACTAGGATTGTGAGGCAGTAAAAGTCCAGTAACCCGATCTATGATTGTCTCTATCATACCGCCTTCTGCAACTCCTATAACTGGCTTACCAGCAGACATTGACTCAACAGCTGACATACCAAAATCTTCGTCTAGCGGAATATAGATACAAGCAATTGATCTACCAATTAATTCAATTAACTTTTCTTCATGAGTCCAGCCTGTGAAAAAAATATTCTTAGCACCAATAGCCAAATTTTTAAGATATTGAAATTGAGAGCCCCCAGATGCAACAATTAATTTCTTATCTGGCATATTAATAAAGGACTTAATTATAAGATCAATCCTCTTATTTTTTTCTAATCTACCTAATGAGAGATAATAATCACCTTGGGTGATCCATTTATATTTATCTACCTTGATAGGTGGGTAAACAACTTTAGATGTCAAGCCTAACTGAATATTCAAACGGTTACGAATATGCTCTGAATTAGTTAAAATTAAATCCATTTTTTGAAGGGATGAAATATAATTTTTTAAATATCTCTCAATTGAAAATTTGACTATTGGCCTAACGAGATAGGGAAATTTTTCTAGATATTCTTGCTTTCTATCTAAGGCAAAGCGAGGCGTAGTGTGGCAGTAATAAATTCTCTTACCTCGAAGTTGCTTTTTTACAGCCAAGGGTGAATAAATTCCGCTGTATATAACTGCGTCAGAATTTTCAATGCAGGGAATTTGATTTGAAAATGTAATTAATGCATTTGGTATTCTAGAAAATATTTTTGGTAGATTTCCTAGAGTAATTATTTCAACTCCATCCAAATCAGAACTACTAGAATAACTAGAGTAAATACCTGAAACCCCCAAAGAAAAATTAGGTATACATCTAGCAATTGTAGAAACTAATCTCTCAGCACCTCCATTTACTTGCATATAGTCATGCAAAATCCAATTATTTCTCATACTTTTATAATTTTATTTTTATCAATCAACTAAAAAGGGGGTTCCTAAAATAATTCCCTTACAAATAACATCAAGTCCAGGATCTACATTAGTAGCCAATTCATCTAATGATTTAATGTTGTAAGAAAATGGAACTAGAAATCCATTTTTTTTTGTAAACTTTACTGGAATCATTCTTCGAAAAAAAAGGTAATAAGCATATCTTCTGGCTATTTCAATTACGCTTTTTTGCATACGCTGTCTTTTAGGAAGCGCAGAGAGTATTTCCTTATATTCATGAATAGAATTAACATCCGTTGTAAAACCTTTTCCTCTAACCCAAGCCTCACCCGCAACAACGACTGGAATTCCCCAGCAAGGCAATTCAATTGACATTTTTGTGCCGTATACAAGAACAGTGTCGCAAGCTTTCATTAGGGCATATGTATTCTTAGGATCTTCTGGAGCCACTATATGAATATTATTGGGCAAAGTGGGCCAGCGTATTTTTATTTCTTCAAAGACTAACTGCCGTGATGGAACAGTTCCTAGCACTTCCGCTGGATGAATACGAATTAATAGTTGGATATCTGATCGTCTAGAAAAATAGTCTATTGTAAAAAAAATCCATTCCAACATGGAGCTAAATGCATTTGCTTTGAAATGTAATTGCGCATCCCACAGCACATTAGTTAATAGCCCTACCACAGGTCGATTATGATCTATGTTAAGTTCTTTTAATAACTCAGTAGTTTCACTTTGTGAATGTTTCTGAAAACTAATCCAATCATTACTTCCATTACTTCTTGAACTTAAATACTCCATCAAGACAGAATCTTTATCAGGATTCCATTCAAAATTAAGACAACTCTCTGATGACTCTTCAATCATAGTTTTGTGGTAACTGTCCCCATGACTAAAAATAAATGAACGATCTCTATATGCAGGATTCCAATTCACGACGCGCACACCATACTTCCGACAAACATCTCCAATTACACCTTGTGGTACATAAATCCCATGATGAAAAACTACTACATCATATTTTTTTTGAGACAGCATTTTCTCCATTACTGCTGCTGTGTACAGCGCAGCACGAAAAAACTGCCTAGCAATACTGAAGCCAAATTTTTCGCCTGATAATGTACCTCTTCCAAAAAATCTTAATGCTCCAGCAATAGCGTGC
The DNA here is from genome assembly GCA_027486615.1 of Oxalobacteraceae bacterium. Taxonomy (GTDB): domain Bacteria; phylum Pseudomonadota; class Gammaproteobacteria; order Burkholderiales; family Burkholderiaceae_D; genus Pernthalerella. The sequence goes on from JAIXOW010000240.1 coordinate 11,865, forward strand.
TCACCAACTGGAATTCCACTCCACACATATTTTTTAAGATCTTTGTCAGCAATTGTTTCAACTAAGGAGTCGAGTACTTTTCTTTGACTTTCATGAATAAATTCACTATATCGCCTGACAACAACTCCCAATTCAGAAAACATTTTTTCAGCTGGCTTGAAACATGTTTTGCAAATTGGGGACACTCCCTCACTAAAAAGTCGATTATCTGGAAACAGCCTAACATCACATTCCTGGCATGCAGGCAAAACCCCATCACACAGCAATGTTTCTATTGATGCACCGCGTAGCTTAAGAGCAGCGACAAGTACACTTTCGAAACCGCTCATTGCCCAATGCGATCCGGTACTTGTTGCAACAAGCACCTTATGCGCATTTTTTTTCAATTTCGGAAAAGAATGCGATTTAATGGTTTTTCGCCATACTGGTCTTGCAGGCGAGTAGGGTCTTAATAAACGAACAAAGCGCCGAATATAAAAGTTCTCTTTAATACGAGTCAACTGTGATGACATATTTTGCTATTTTAGATTTAGGCAATGATTCAATTTATCGACTACCTTATCTTTGGGTCTACACCAACCCAAAATGCTAATCGTAACAAGTAATCAGAAGCCATATGAGTTATCGGAAGTTCGCCATGAGCAAGCCATGTTTTTTTCCGTGGATAGCATCGTTGAGTGTCACATTAGGTAACACCGTGTTTATTACGGCTTACTTAATGAGTCTTGATCGATTTTCTTACATGTTTCCAATGCAGCAAGTACTTAGAAATCAGCATTTACCTTAGGCGACCTGCTACATGACGATAATCAAATGGCGTAGTCACCACCTTTGGGGTCTTGAGTGGTTTCAAATTCACATACTGCAAATCTAATAACTCGACAATCTCAGTTTTATAATGATCAGCGATTATTTCAGTTACAGAATTTATCTGCTGGTTATGCTTTGACCTATCCCGATTTAGACTATATAGCCTCGAGCAGGAATATTTTCGCAACATTCTCACATAAGAATCAACTTGCAATTGCGTCATTTCTTGGAACGAAACCATGTTAAGCGCGAGATCGATTTTTATCTGATTGATTAGGTCAAATTTGAAGTGTGGAATGAATACAAAGTCGTAATCTTCAATAGTTTCAAGACCAGAATCGAATCCTTTTTCACCATAGATGAGACAACGTGCGTCAGGGAATAAAGTGGCTAAATAGGTTGCGGAAAATAGAAGCGTAGGTGGCAAATCGACGCAAATATAAGTTGCGGCTGAAAATTTTTTTTTGAATGTGTAAGCAAATCCGCCCCATCCACTCCCAATCTCTAATACAGCAGGCCTTGCTGACAAAGTATTGAATGGATCAAGAAATCCCACACGATCTAATCCGATCATCACCTCATAGAATTTCAATGTATCAATGTTTGCAAGACCGGAACTTAGTGGAAACCCGAAACCACCTAACGCATCAGCTTCGGGAACGAATAAATTTGATCTGTCGAGCGCCTTTAGACGCTCATATTTCCACTGATAATTACCGATAGCATGTCCGTGATGAGCCCGATACTCGTAAGGCTTTATTCCAGTAATGTGATAGCAGTGCTCTCGCAAATTTTTTACAATTAAAGGTGAAGCATCAAATAAATATTCAAAGCCTTTAATTTCTTGCCGCCAGTAGTCACTTACCCCCTCTTCTTGAATACTCACCCATTCGTCCATCATCGAAAATACAGAAGCACGCGCCCTTAAATAATTTGACCATACCCTCTGCTGACGAAGCGATTCGGATTCTAGTGCGATTTTTTTTTCATATGATGTCTGCACTACACTACTCATTTTTTATTTACTCCCCTCAAATTTATAACAACACGATAGTGCATAAAGTTTGCCAATTTGGGCTTCGCACATATATGAATCACCTCAAAATTTCAGCAAGTCAGTTTGACCGCGATTTGTATGGAATGCCATAATTTATTCCATACCATTGGCACAAGTGTTCGATCGACATGATCCAATAGCTTGATAATTTTTTCTCATTCACAGTTTTCAGCTTATAAGCACTTTTCGCTATTGAGTACCAAAGTATCTCGGCAGTGGTTTTACGGTCAGTTGAAAGACTTCACATCCACCCAATTTATCCAATAAATGTACCCGCACAATGATGGATGCGCATCACCATAAATTGACTAATCACACTGGCCGCACTTCAAATTTTCCAAATTTGCACATCAACAGTTCTGAATATGGAAACACACGAAAAACTACCGATTTTTGATCGAAATTTCGAATATAGATTTTGCTAAATGATCCCATTTTCTTTGTCTATTCAAAATCTCTAACGCAAGTGTGCCCAATTCACCAGCGGTCAAAGTTGAACCATAAGGCCTAACAAAGGTTTCAATGAAATGCTTGCGCCTTGTAAATGTTGTGTCATTACCGGAAAGCAAGTTTGCCATGGCGGGTACACAACCTTTAACGCCTTTTGCGATATTCATAGCCCCGGAACAAAAAAGATGTCTAAAGTGCGTCGCTTGATCCTGAGTTTTTTTATAGCGATCCACCAAAATCGCGATGCATGGGCGTCCAAGTACAATGCTGTCAATCATACCTGATGTATTTATACCCATCGCAGCCTCACTATGTAATATTGAGTTGAGAAAATCAACTTGCGATTCTTCAGATTCTGGTAACGATCCCTCCTTTGGCCACGTAACTAAGCCCTCTAAGTCACCTAAGCGTAGATAATTTTTTGCATTCGCTGGATGGGGCCGAACTAATATCTGAGCAGTCGCGACTTTTGGGTCAGGATGATTGCGCATGGCGTTCCAAATTTGCTCAACGACCCAAGTTTCATCTGCAGCAATATTTCGAGAGGAGCCAAGGTATAGAAAGAAAGGTCGCGTTGAATCAAGACCAATTCGTGTGCAAAAAGCATCTCGTGTAATTTTTGAAGAACCTATATCAAACCATTTATCGAAGAACAAAGACCCAATTTGTTGAACTCGATCAGAAGAAATATTATGAATAGTTATCGCTTCGTTTGCATGAGTTGCATTCCAACAAAGCAATAATTCTGGGTGCACGTGAAATAACCCCTTAGTTGTCAGATTATCCCAACTCAGAACCAAAGCTACCGAGGGCACGCCAATAAAATTGGCTGCTTTGACATAATCAATTTCATTACCAAATCGCATATTACCTGGGGAAACGAGCAAAAGATCCGGGTTAACAGAACGGATACACTCTAAAGCTCTTTTATCCGCTGGGTAAATTGATTCAAGAAATGCAAATAAATTTTCGAATATACGGCTTGCTAATGCAGATTGTACCCACCGCGTTACAACAACAGGGCGTATTGAGTTCGGTAGGTAACTCCACCAACGATTCATATAAAATTCGGATTGGTCGTGACGCCGCAAATAGCTTGAATAAGATCGCAGCTCGCGGATCCCTAAGAGGCATTTTCGCAATTTCCCAGGATGCCAGTTGAAATAACGCCATTTGAAGTTTTCATAGCCTAGCCTCTGAAAATTATCAAGCGCTTGACTAGATTGATTATTACTCCATTGTTTATCAAATATAACTTCGATTTCATGACCACCTATACAAAGTGAATTGATAAGCGACTCGTAGTATGTGAAATGATAAGTGGATCGTCCAATAAACAGAATTTTCATTTAGATTTTTGGATGCACGAAAAAAATTTAAGCGGCTTATTTTTTTAAGTATTTAATTTTAAAGCGACGCGGCTCTGCGAACAGTCATTCTCTGCATTGACTTCATCCAAAATTACTCTTGAACATGTATTTAAAATATAGTTCATTCACCGTTAGTGTAATGTTTTTCTAAAACCAGACAATGCTTCCACCTCAAAACCGTAGTTATAATTTGCTCGATTCCTTGATCAAATAAATTGTCAAATATTTTAATTCTCTTGATATCGTCATGGCAGCAGAAGAGGTCTTCATTTATTATTTTCTCGATATGACTCAGTAAATTGTCTGACCATCCGCACCTATAAACACTATTACTTTCATGCTGGCCTTCTACATAATTTTGGCCGGACGCAGTTTTGGAAAATTCAGAAAAGTTGGGTTACTGGGAATTTATACCTGAGCCAGAGAATTAAAATATTTCTCTCACTGATATGTTTGCTCTCTAGTTTGTACTTCCTCGGTGATCCAATCAAGCAGCGGATGGAAGAACCCCGGCAAGGATCGAGGATAATCACTTTGTGAGGACTTGATATCGAGTACTTTATTAACTTTGAATGAGCAAACTTCTCCGGTACGTGCATGCTTCTCTAATGGTTGATGACAATATACGGACCCACCGACAAGAAACTGTTGCGGCCCTAAAGTATTGGGAGGGATTACCACGCGACTCCGGTAAATTCCAGGATCACGAGGGGTTTCTAGCCAGGGAGATGATGTATCGATTGTTGTCATCAAAATCTCGATGTTATCGTTAAAAATTTGAAATTGGGAGCGCAAAACGCGATCAGCTATTTCAACCACATATTCCATTTCTAGTATTATCGCCTCTCCAACGTTAAATACTTGACAATCAGACATCGCCGAATTCATAACCCCAACACTTAGAATTCTTACAACATCGTCTCCTGGTGCATCATTTTTATCCCAGGTTACGCGAGCCAGATAAATGCTGCCAACATCACGCCCCGCTTCATCGTCTATAGTAACTTCGCGTGAATATTCGTTTGCCAGATCCTCGTTAATATATTTATCTAATACATAATCCACATCACCGTCTTCAATCAGCCTGCCGTGACGCAATAGTAGGGCACGATCACACAGCGCCTTGACCCGAGCAATACTGTGCGAAACAAACAGTAACGTAGTTCCAGCGTTGCACATTAGCTCAAGTCTTTCCATGCATTTCGCACGAAATGGCACATCCCCAACTGCAAGAACCTCATCAACGATAAGAACCTCAGGTGAAAGATTTAACGCCACGGCCATTCCAAGACGAGCGACCATACCCTTGGAATATCTTTTTATAGGGGTTTCTATGAATTCAGCAATCTCTGAAAATTCTAATATTTCGTTATATTTTGATCGTATTTCCTCTGCTGATACACCCAACAGCCCACCATATAAAAAAATATTTTCTCGACCAGTTAACTCCGGGTTAAAACCTGCTCCCACTCCCAATAGGGGGATTATGCGGCAATTTGCTTGTACCGTCCCTTGAGTTGGGCTCATTATTCCAATAAGGATTTTTAGCAAAGTACTCTTCCCAGCACCATTTCTACCGAGAATTGCGACTCTCTCGCCCCTACGAAGCTCAAAATTTACATCACGGATTGCCCACAAATAACTTCTACCTCCTTCAGTCTCATATTTAGAAGGCCTTACAGTTTTTGAGGGTAGTTCCTGAAAGAAAGCGAAAGGACTATATATAAAATTCTTCATATCCCTGAAAACAGGTGCTAGGCTTATGAACTCACCTAGTTGGAATCGTTTAGTTAAATTTTCAGCCTTAATTAATACATCTCTATCAAATGACATCTGCAAAAGACCTTTCAAGCTTATTGAAGAAGAGAATTCCACCAGTTAGCAGAATAAAGATAATCAATGAAGAAATTAACAAACTAGTTATATTTGGCGCGACCGTACCCAGCAAGCACCATCTAAATGCCTCAATTAAACTCGATAAGGGATTTAATAAAACAATAAAATAGTACGTTTTAGGAATGACGTTCTGTCCATATCCTATTGGCGTAAGCAGCAACATCAGCTGCACTAAATAGGTAACAGCAAATTTAATGTCCCTAAACCATACTGAAATAGCAGCCAACCAAATTCCAATCGAGAGACCAGCAAATATTACGCCCAAAGCTAGAATCGGTAACCAAATGATTTCTGAATTAGGATATCTGCCATACACTAACAAAATAACCAGAAAAACCAAAAAAGCAAATAGGAAATCAAAAATAGCTGCTAAAACAGTGCCTATTGGAAAGATCAAGCGAGGGCAGTAGATCCTCTCGACAATCACCTTGTTTGACACAATGCTATTTGCACAACCAATAATGATGCTTGAAAATAGCTCCCAAGCAATCAGTGCCGCAAAAACAAACAATGGATAGGGGATATCGTTTGAAGGCAGCTTTGCTACTGAGCCGAAAACATAAGAAAATATTGTGACTATTATTATGGGGCGAACTACAAGCCAAAAAAGACCGAGCACAGATTGCTTGTAGCGCGCTTTTATGTCACGAACGGTCAACAACCAAACAAGACTTCTTCGGTTCCAAAGTTCTTGTGGGCTTATGCTCCTCCAATTTGATTTCATTTTTCACCTTACGTAGCGGATTCTAATTCTTTCTAAACTTAAACGATTATTCGCAAAGATAGACATTTAATATAAAAAAACTGTCGACCTGCTCTGAAAATTATAATAAGCACTAGTTACTTAGGCACCACTCAACAAGAGTGGGGTTTTGTGTAAGACATCAGTGAAATGTCTGATAGACCTCTAGTCAAGTAGCGTCTTCTAGGGAGAGAGCAAGATCAATAATGATATTAGATGTTAGATATTAGATGTTGGTTTCTGGATATCTAAACTGGATATAAACCAAATAATGTCATCTCAAAAAAATCATTTGCATAATAAGAAAAACTAGAGTTTAGTATCGTTGCTATTCTTTAATAATCTCTGGCAGAAATACAACTTTTGATACAAACCTAACACACAACTATTTTTAGATAAAAACTATACACCCTATTAATGCTATCAAAGAAACTTACAATAATTTAGCCCACCGAACTGCTTAAAAACTTTTAAAACTGAATATTTACATAAGAAGATTGAAAAACCTCCTCAAAGATTAAAAATTTTTCTTCAAATGTAGTGATAATAAGATTTGATTTGATCTGATCGATATCACTTTTTTAATATCCGAAAGTAAACGATAAAAATAAGCAAAACGACAAATGTAGCCATACTTAAATATCTAAGTTTTATACGCATTGTAGGCTCAAACCTAAGACTAAATTTATCTACATTAGGCGGAACAACTACACCGACAAGAGAACCTCCAACTTTTATTACTTCGAGTGCTTTATTACTAGAACTTACTTTCCACTCGGATCGATAAAGTTTTGAAGTAACGAATAATCTTGTGATGGGTGAAGATTCTAAATTTATGTTGTAAATCCCATTATCGCCAGAAATTTTCACTTTATCTAAAAGTAAATAATTTTGCCAATTAGTAAAATCATCACAAATAGCACCTGAATAAATACATGCTCGCTGATTCGGGTTCAAATCTAAGACACCCATTGACATCATAAATGCTTCTGGCCACTTACTTAAATTTTTAAGCAAATAAACTGAGCCTGAGGAAGTTTCATACTTTCCAAGATAAGCAAACTGTTCCTTTAAATCAGAAAATATTTCGGATTCCATTTCTTGCGAAGTAACTAAAATCAAGCTGACACCAAATACGTTCAACATTTCATGATTCTTTAATATCTCTAAGTTACCAGGAATCCAGCCATGCCCTAGGGAAATCGATTTTCCGATAAGATCCATCGAAACAGATTTAATCCATGCAGTGAACGGAATTACACCTAAAAAAGTAAGGTCCGTTGCACCATATAAACCTTCTTTAGCATATCTGGACCTCGGACCATTATTAGTCGTTATAAATAACCTAGAATAATTTTTATCGGACAAACTAGAAATCCAACCCGGTAATAAATTAGATTTACCAAAATTTTCAAAATTATATAAACCAGGATTAACTATAGTTTGATGAAAAGCTGGGTAAGCGCTAGAAAAAATCTGAAGAAAATGTAAAAAAACTAGCGTGGGCATCCATTTTAAAAATCCTACCTTACTAAACCAATGTACTTTGAGCCACATTCCTACCGAAATTAATCCAAAAAAAACTACACCATCGCGATACATCCATGTGCCAGAGGGAATGTTGTTAAACCACGACGCTTTCGCAAACATTGCAACGAAAGATAACAAGAATGCCAAAGAAATAGCGCGTCGCTCTCCACTGAATGAATTTTTTAAATCTCCAGAAAGAAAACATCGGATGGAAGCAAAAATAGCTGCAAAAAGAATCAGCGTTCCAACAAAAGGAGTTCGTAGATTTGGGTATTTTAAATATTCATTCCAAAGTTCAACTGAATCGAATATATTTTTGCTACTAAACAATGAAGCCGTAATAACATCAAGTGGTCGAATCAAAGTTATGAAAAATTCTCTAAAGGACAGCCCATCCTGAGCCATTGTTCTAGCGATATCGCTTGGAAAAGATAGAGTTTCTGTTACTAAGAAGTACAAATGCTCGGAAGCGATAGCTGCAGCAATACAACAAGCAAAAAGAAGATTCAAAAATCCTTTTTTTTTATAGCTTGTCATGTAAAAAATATAAACCACTAAAATGCTAACCAAGGAAAAAAGATGCCCACTATGCCCATTAAGCGCCCACAATCCACCAACCAATGACAAAGCGAGCAAACCATTAGTCCTTGTAATGAAATCTGTGGTTAAAAAAAGTTGACGTAGATAGTAAAAAACTACTGGAAAAAAACACCAATTATGGAACAACGTTGGCCAGTCATCTAAGTAAACCAGTTGAATTGTTGGTGCGGAAAATAGAAAAGAAATAGAAAGTATAAGATTTAGACTTACTGGAAATTCATATTGCTTACATATTTTCCAGAAATAAACTATCGCTATAGATAGATAAAACGTATAGTAAATAACAAAAACCCAGCGAATGCTAATAAGAGGATATAAAAAGAATGGCGGTGAAAAGTCTAGCCTATGACCAATTGGCATTGGTGTTCCCAATCCCAAAAAATCGCTCCACATTGGGGGCATCCTTCCATCCCACAGAGCAAGTGAGTATTGCAATGTTGACCAAATACTCCCTCCCCACTCTTCCTGATCGTGCAATCCGAAAATTGCTAAAGGTAACAAGAAAATTATGACAGCCATCGTCAAAATCAACTGATAACCCAAGTCAGCAATTACCAAACTTAGCTTGGTGCGCATTTATAAATTTCTTTCATTTTTTATTTATTGGGCATTAATTCTATTTTCTAATATTGCCTGCCATAAAAAAACACATAGTCTGAGCTATGAATGATTCAATGATTACAGAGTTGACTATATCTATTCGGATAACTTTCCATGTGAAATAAATAAAAATCTCAACAATGGGAAACATAATAGTAATTGAGGTATTGAAACAACAGCGTGTAGAACCGAAGCCGCTGCGAGTCCATTCTCATAAGGTACTCCTAAAGTGTGACTCAAAAATGTAGTTGTAACTGCCTCGAAAATACCTATTCCTGCAGGTGCAGACGGTACTGCGATAGCAAAAGACAGGAGAAAATACAGTATTGCTGCGTTTGCAAAACTTAGATTTACTTGGGGTAAAAATGAATTAATAGAAAAAAAAATAAGTACTACATTTGCTATCCAAATGCCAATGGTAGAAATGCATATCAATCCAAGTGGATACACACCAACATACTTGTGAAGATCAATTACTATTTTCCGCAAATCTCTGCGTTTGGGTAATATTCGGATGAATTTTGATATTTTGAAATAGGCAAAAAGTACACAACCAGTAATAAATAATAAGACAAATACGATTACATATAAAACTTGAAGTCTCTCAAATAATACTTCAGGCCAGAATCCACTTATAAACGTTATCAAACCTGTGAAAAGTACTAGCTTACTGATGTCGGCAATTTTTTCTATGATTGACGCTGAGAAAATCCGAGTTTTTGAAATTCCCCATAATCGATTTGTCAATACTATTTTCACAAGTTCACCCAACCGAAATGGCATAATAGTGTTTAGAGCATAACCGAGAGTAGTTATTTTGCAGCCTAGAACAACAGTGCAGTCTAGAAGCAAGGCCATGCGAAAGCCGTACATCAAAAGACCCAAGTGAAATATAGCTACAGCACCAAAAATTGACCGAATTGATATAAACGAAAACTGCGACAACAAAATACGAAAATCAATATACTTTATTATCCAGTAGGTAAGGCAGAGAAATAGGCACAAATTAAATACAAGCACCAAAAATCGAGTTTTCGTCAATTTTCTTTAAACTACAATAAATCGCTGTTATCTAATTTTTTATTTCATGATTTGCGTAGATATATTGTAACGACGTCACCAGAACGAAGACACAATAGTGCAAAGTAGGCTATGACTGCAGCTGGTCCCAAAAATGGCAACAATATCAGACTAGTTAAGGTCGGCCAAAAACGCATTACCCCCCTAACAACTTGTTTGTTAGGAAGTTTTCTGTTTTTTAGAAATCGGAATAAGTCGTTTTGATTGCCCACAATCATGTTGAGCGTGCTCTGCAAAATTGAAAAAGGCCCCATTTCTATACTTGCCCTATTCTTTTTAACTAATTGAAGATCATGTTTTTTAGCTAAATTAATAATAGACTCGCAGGTGAACTGCCATATATGGCGAGGTGGATCGAGATAAAGCCATTTGTCGCCGAAAATACGAGCTTGAATGCTGGAAAAATCTTGTTGCGCCAAAATAAGTATTCCATCAGATTTAAGGACTCGAACCATTTCTTCAATTACTTGGTCAGGGTTCCGTAAATGCTCGATGACATACCACAGTGAAATAGCGTCAAAATTTTCGCTAGGATAAAGTAGCTCAATTCTGTCCTCGGTAACTCGACAGTAGTTCGCATCTAGCGAGGCTGTGCTGTAAGGATCCACTGAGGCCACTTCCCATCCAGCCTTTTTCTGAGCCGAAGAAAAATGTCCAGCTCCAGAACCAAAGTCAAGAAGGCAACCTTTTTCTGGCTTAAGTCTGTTAAGTTCGAATCCTCGTAAACGTCCAAACATTCCACGAATAAACTCCATCCAATTACGAAAACGCAATCCTTCTTCATTATAAAAAACGTTCCGGTAAAAACCAACTATTTCAGTATTATTTGGAAATGGGCTCAAGACACCCGTGCCACAATTACTACAGCCCATGATATCCCAAGCACCGGGCACATCCTGATTCGTGTCGCTAACCTTATAACGAAGTATAAAATCAGTAGAACCACAAACTATGCATACTTTACATGGATCGATAACTTTTCTATGTTCACTTAAAGTCACCTCAAGGCAAGTCATATTATTTTCCTTTTACTACAATCAATAGGCTTCAATTAATTACACTAGCTTTATTCTTTACGTTCACAAACCATCAAAATAGAATCTCCTAGATTCAGGGGAATGATCAGCTTTCTTAGTGGTCCAATTGGAGGAGGAAACATCCACGAAGGCAGATAACAACAGATACGTTCTCGTAAATATTTATATGAAAAATACCAGCTTGGTCTAGTAAAACTACAAGGCTTTAATCCTGCACGCTTGGCGAGAAGTGTTAAATTTCTGCGATTAAAATAACTTATATGTGCAACACGAAAATGCCACCATTTAAATCCAAGAATTTTAGCTGCTAAAGAGCCCACATCAGGCGTAACAATGAGGCATATTCCACCAGGACGAAGCACAGTACGAACTGCAACCAATAACTCATATGGATCGACAACATGCTCAATAACATCAACAACAGTAACAATGTCGTAATTTATTCCCACGCTAGAATTAGGTAAAACACCTTCTAATATATTAAGATTGTGAAGTTTACCAACCTCCACCAACCAAGTTGATGGTTCGATACCTACAGCCGTAAGTCCAGCATGTGTTGCAGCCTCTACAAGGATGCCGCTTCCTGCTCCAACATCTAGCAACTTAATTTCTTGATCTTCGATAATATTAATTGAGTGCATTGCAACTTTAACGAGAGCAACTGCCTGTATGTATCTCTCGGCACGACTTGCTTCATAATCATCATCTTGTAGTGTTTTATAAAATCCAAGCACTTCCTCTGTTTCTGGGCACTGAAGAAGGCCGCATTGCAAACATTTATAAATGGAGCCAGTTACTCCATAATCTGAGTCGGTAATGGCAAACCTTTCACTCGATAAATGACCAAATATCTTCGATTCACGCAACTTTTTGAGCAATTGGGCTGAACAAGCCCTACAAGAAAACAGATTATCCGGTTTCACAAAACATGCCGCTTTCGAGCAACCATAAATAATTTAGGACTTAACCAACCTAGCAAAGATTTACCTTTCAAGCTGACAAAGTCTGCAATTGCTCTGGTAATCTTTCCATCCGGCCCAACCAGCATGCCGTTGTAGTCCTGAAGAATAACTTCGAACGAAGATCCTAAAATTCGTCGATAAGAAAAAAACGTGCCAAGACGTAACAAGCCATGCTCATTTGGATCTAAAGCACAAAGAATGGCAAGCAAAGGATTTGATTTATTCGGCTCCAAAATTAGAAGCAGCCCCCCGGGTTTAAGTATCCTGTATACCTCTTCCAGAGTTATCTTATGATTCTCAAGATGATGAATAGTATCGACCATAACCACTTTATCAAACTCATTATCGTAAAATGGCAATTTTGAAGAATCCAATAAAACAGCAGATGCATTATTGATCGAGTGGCTATCAATTGTTGAACGACATACCTTAATAAAATCTGGAACAATATCTGCACCAACAATTGTTCCGCAATAAGGCGCCATCAACGCGAGAAAGCCCCCAGGGCCACACCCTAAATCAAGACATTTATCTGACGATGATAAATAATATTGGATCGCAGGTAAGAAATGCCTTATCACCGACTGCTTTTTAACAATAGAATATGGATCGAAACGATTTTCCTTACTCCAAATACCTCGCTTCGCACGCCCCTTCAAAAGTGAATGATAAAAAAGACGCGTCTGTTCACTCGAACGATTTTTGAAAAAATTTAACATTTTTATATAGCTCTGCTTAACAGCTTTTATCAAATCATTGAAAATTCGTCTTTTCTAAAGGGAAATAGCAAATCTTTTAATTTTCCCAAAGTTGTATTCTTTAATTACTTTAGCTATAAAATCAGCTGGGTCACTCTTAACTTAAGGCATTGAACTAATATTATTCTTCTTATACATTTCTGACTTGAAGTGCACATCATGAACATTAAGCGAAGTGCATAAAAATTTTTTATGTCTTATTGAGGGAAAGTAAAAAACAATGATGAAAATTATTTTAATGCGAACAAGAAATTCAATACAGATTAATATAAGTGTTGGGAAATTTCACATCTATCTATAGATTGAAAACTATACATCTTAATTATCATATTTAGCATAAACTAACTCATACTGATAATCATACATTTTTACATCAAATAATTCAGCATTTGTAATAACTCATTTAAATGAATCGATGTTTTTAAATTAGTCAATTCGCAACTCTACGAATCTACTTCGAACAACATATTCAACAAAAGGAACATCTATTAAAGCAAGTAAAGTTATTGCCGTCGCCAGAGCAATTACGAGGGACACAAGCTTCAAATCGCGATGCAATAACTCTGGTTTTTGGGCGAATGACATTGGCCGCATTGATAAAAGTAAATAATATCCAAACAGTGCAACGATAATAGGGAAAGACAGAATTAATTCGGCTCTATATTTTACAAAAAATACAGCAATAAAAAACGAGCAAGAAAGAGCGTAGACAAAACATGATATTTTTAATGACGTATCTGAGTAATATGCAAAAGATCGTCGGTACATACCGGGACCAGATGGACCTCTCTCACCTACGATAAATGAGTATTCAGAAAGACGTTTTGCGGCCATAAGAAAAGCTCCACCAGTCCAATACGAAATAATTAAACTGACTGGAGGAATTGTACTAGCAGAAATTATCGACCACCCTAATATTAAACGGATGGGATTATTTATTGATTCCGAAATAACATCAATATAAACGCGATCTTTGGTTCTAAACGGTCGGACGTTATACGTAACACCACTGATTAAAAATACCAAACTAGTCAAAAAAAATACAGTATTAACAAAATAGGACAGTCCCAAACCAAAAATTGCTAAAACGATGTATTCAAAATAAACCCAAGAGGGTTTGAGTAAGCCAGCTGCTGCAGCTCTACTCGCCTTTTCCGGATGATTACGGTCAAATTCTGCGTCCAGCCATTCATTAATTACGTAATTTGCTGATGCAATCAAGCATGCGCTAGATAACGAAATACAAAAATAAAACGTAAATTCTGAGATGGAAGGATTCGGTGAGGTAAGTGCAAATGCTCCAAGCACTCCAGGTAATATAAAAACATGTTTTACCCAATGATCTGGTCGAGCAATGGATATATAATTTTTCAAATGCTTATCGGTTAGCGACATTTTCTAACTCCCAGTCAGAATTTAGTCTACGGAAAATCCAAGGAGCATAATAAAGCGTATAAAGTTTAAGCTGCTTGAACAAAGACATTTCCATTTTTGTGCTAAACCGTAATGTAACAAGACGGAAAAACGTATATATTAATTCTTTTGGATGGTGAAAAGCTTTACCTGTTAGTAAAACAAAATACATTCTGCGTCTGTAAGCTTTCAATATTTTGTAATCCTTTCTCCAACTAGGTGATGGAGTGCATTGTGAATAATGAGTGAAATCATTGATTGCTGATGATAGTGCTGCCCCTGGCAATGGGGTAAAGATAACCAATGATATTTCATCAACACCCGCTTTTATGAGCCTGCGCGCGTAAGCTACGCTCAAGTTTCTATCCTCTGGTGTTTCTCCAGGAACTCCGCCAATAAACACTGCCTGCATTTTTATTCCTAAGGAATGCATCTTAATTGCCATTCGATATGCATGCTCGTGGTCGAATGGCTTATTCATAATCTTTAATAATCTCGATGAACCACTCTCAGGCGAGAAGGAAACAAAAATACATTTTGCTTTAGCCATAAGTTCAAGAGTCTTCTCAGACTTTATCGTCTCAATTTTTGTACCTTGCGCCAACTTCCATGTAATTGGTAGATTTCTAGCAATCAATTCTATGCATATTTCCTGTGTACGTTTATCACTAACTGTAGGATCTAGATCTGAAACATGAAAGTCTTTTACGCCAAGAGTACGATAAAAATGCTCCATTTCATCCACAACATTTTTTGCTGACCTACTCCTCCAAGTTGGGTTCACAGATGGGGCTATACAGAAAGTACAACGATACGGACAACCTCGAGAGGTAAGTATTGGTAAAAATCGATCCCCTGCGACTGGTGCATGAGCAAATCCAGATTTCCAGTACCCTTCCAAAGGGAAGTTTTCCCAAGCTGGCTGAGACAATAAGTCGAGGTCTTTTGAAAGAA
>JAIXOW010000180.1 GCA_027486615.1 Oxalobacteraceae bacterium
CCCAAAGATATGTCAAAAGCCGGTGACTGGGTCGCCACCCCATTCTAAAAAATTCGGAGAACATGATGAAAAACCTTCACCTGAGTCCGCTCGCGGTAATTTTAGCTTTGACCGTTAGCGGTCCTGTGCTTGCAAGTGACCCGCCGGCCAAGCCAGAAGCAGCCAAGCCTGCTGATGCTAAGGCTGATCCAAAAGCGGATCCAAAAGCAGATCCAAAAGCTGCAAAGGAGGCGAAAAAAGACGATAAGCCTGCGGAGCCGGAGTTACCTTCTAAGCCTTTTCCTAAGGTTACAAACATACCTAGACCAGCGGACAAACCGGCTGCTAAGGCGGCTGAAAAGCCAGCAGAAAAAACAGCCGAAAAACCAGCTGACAAAGCAGCGGATAAGCCCACTGAAAAAGTAGCTGAAAAATCTGCAGACAAAGCAGCGGAAAAACCAGCCGATAAAGCTGCTATGAATGGGCATTCTGATAACACTAAAGCACCGGATATGGTGATTGAAAAAGTACCTGTGGTGAAGGTTGACGCGCCGAAAAAGCGTAAACCAGCTAAGGTTGCTAAAGTCGAGCCAGTCAAAGGTCCATTAAATGAAGTTGCACGTGATGCCGTTGAAGCAAACGCGCATGGACAAACGAGTGAATCTGGCAATTACGTGGTTGAAGCACGTGACACGATTGATGGCATTATCAAGAAAATTTTCCCCACAACGCCTTTTTCCGCTGATGTCATGCGTGAAGCGTTTGTAAAAGCGAATCCTCAGGTTTTAGCGGATCCCAAAGCAAAACTGCGTGCAGGACAAAGCTTGCGCATACCAGATCAATCTATGTTCAGACTGGTGGTCTTGGGTGAAGTGAATCCTCCAGCAGCAAAACCAAAAGCGGCGGAAATACAACCACAGACAGTTGAGATGATTCGTCCGCGTCAACCGATGAATCGTGAGGCAAACACAACGACAGCTTCTGTTGCACCAGCGCCTCCCATGAATAATGCGCTTTATCCAGATGTGATTGCCGTCCCCAAACCTCCGATGGTAGTAGTTGGCAGCGAGGGACCTGCAATGCCAGTCTCGGCCGAAGAGAAGAAAAAGTGGGTGAGATTCCCCTAATTCGGGGCTTATACTCTCGATCATATGATCGCGCCAGATGAGGCGACCCGAGTTGGTCGCCTTAATCCTATTTATCTCGAAGGTAGAACGCTTCAACTAGAGGCGCCGGTGGCGCGCGCTCTCGGTTTACGAGATGCCCAAATCGTCCAAGCGACTGTTGAACTCAGAGGTGAAACCTTAAGAATGCTCATCAATGGGCAAATGTTTGATTTGCCTCCAGGTTTGCGTTTTCGTCCCGGTGAAGAAATTTGGTTACGCGCACAAGCCAAAGCACATGGATGGTTATTGCGCCCAGTAGAGCAGCAAGAGGAAACAGCAGAGCAATCAGAATCCATATTCTCAGTTGCTGCCAATCCCACACCCACGATAAATAATTCCCGTCTTCTTGCTTTATCTTTGCGTCCTCCGCAAACCCCTGTCTTAATGAATATGTTTCAGCCGGCAATGTTGGATGGCTTATTAAGAACGATTAATAGTCCCGAGCTCGCTGCCTTATTTCAACGTATGCGCTTGTCCATGGGAGCCTTAAATCCGGGTGATATAGAAAAGGCATTACAAAATTCAGGCTTTTGGTTAGAGGTTTTTCTGGCACAAGGCAAGATGATTCCTTTGACAGACAATAAGTCCTTATTACGTAAATTATTACGCGCCTTAAGCGAAGGCGATATTCAACAAAAAACTAAGATTGAAAAAGCCTTAGATGATGTTGAAGCGGCTCAAGTTGAATCGCTTGCAGCACAAACACGCGGCGAAATTTCATTTTCTATGGTGTTGCCATTTGTTGATGCCAATCCGGTTGAGATTCACTTCTTTCGAGGAGCACGAAGACCTGGTGAAGAAAAGCCTCCCTTTACGGTGAACATCCATACCAACAGTGATCATCTAGGCGAGATATGGTTAAAAACATCCATCGCCCGTTCAGCACACGTAGACATGATGATGTGGGCAGTGCGTGAAGACGTCGTCAATTTAGCCCGTCGTCATACCGATGCATTAAGCAAACGTTTACGTGATGCAGGACTGACCATGGATTCCATGCGTATTTTTCACTCTGCGCGACCAAGTTTGCCTGAGAGTTGGTCTGCACCCTCGGGTGCGATGTTGGATATCTCCGTATGAAGCGCCGTCTTGATGCTGTTGCTTTAGCTTATGGTCAGTTAGACGCACCTGTGGTCACAGCCAAAGGTTCGGATGAACTAGCGTTAGCGATTATTGCGGAGGCTAAAAAGCAGGGTGTTTATATTGCGCAAGATGCGCAATTAGTTGCTGCTCTATCACGACTCGACTTACAACAAGAAATCCCTCGTGAACTCTACACAGCAGTAGCAGTCGTATTGTCTTGGGCTTATTGGCTCAAGGGTATGAAACCTGGGGATGAAAAGAAATAAAGATGAAATGAGGCAAGCGAACTTGCAGAGTGAAGCAGAGCAGTATTTAGGCTATTTCAACACCACGACCACCACGGCCACGTGCCATGCGACCTAAGCGGTCATAGACTTCAACGGAAGCTGTAGAGTCAGTGCCATTTAAAGTTTGTAAGGTGCCACGGATAGCGTCGAGTTTACGTATGATGAGGATTTCATTACGACGATGCATATCACGGCATGCAGACATGAGATCTCTAAAACAAATCCAAGCATCATCATCAATCTGACTATGATCAGTATCCACGCCGGTTAGCGCAGTAAGATTTTTAAAGATATCGAGTTTAGTCTGTTGTAAGGCATCAAAAGCATTCAGATCTTGCACACGCAATGCTTCGAATTCTTCTTCGAGTAATTTTTGCAAGGTCAGTCCTTGCTCCATCGCCGCTAACAGTTCTGGACTGGCATCGGGTGGTGGAGCAAAGGCAACTGCAAAACCTAGATCAGAAGTAGTCTGCATTTACTGTGATTGCTTGCCAATAACACTTTCAAAAGCCATAAAGCTTTCAGCAATTTTGCGAGAATTGAGCGGATAGTTACCAGCTTCAATTTCTCTCTTGATTGCTTCCACTTTATTACGGTCGAATGCAGGTTCTGCCATAGCTTGTTGAGTAATGTTAGACAGTACTACCTCATCTTTAGAAGAAGAGGGCGCTTTTACAGTGGTTGGCAAACTATTCTCTCCTGTATCGACAGCTTTACGCTTGGTTTTATCCAGCGTGGCCTTGTCCAGTGAGGGACTGCCGTATAACTTAGAAATTGAATCAGTCATGATGTCACTCGCTTTGAACTCTTTTTAAAGTCCTGTATTTTTCAAAAAATTGCCCAGTTGATGCCAGTCACAGCCGTTTATACTTACTGCACATGGTTTTTACACCACATTATCGGCTGATATTACGCCATTTTAAGCTTTAGGAATGAACAATTACTCCATTCAGTGTGTAAATCGACCTGAGTTGGGAAATCTTTAACAGATGAAAACAAGTTTTCCCAAACAAAAGCATTAAAAAAGCGTTATTTTCTTCAACTACCGCGTAATTGACCTTGGCCAGTCACGATTCCATTCAAAATTCTGCCTGTTTCCGCATTTTTAAGCTTAACTTGCTCGCCCATGCGGCCATCTTGCATAGCCTCAAGTTTGATTGTGATTTCAAACTCCGAAGGTTTACCTATGCTCAATACCACCATTTCGCCGCGTTTGACCAAGAGAGCGGGACGCAGATCGGTGGTGCGTAAAGCTTCACCAGCACGTATGGTTCGCGTTACTTCAAAACCGTCTAGCCCCGCTAACTCAAATAAATGCGTGCGACTAACCTTATCTTGGTCCAGCTTTTCTAATCTCAGCGATCCTGCTTTTAAGGCTTGTCCCGCCACCATATTGGTATTGGCAAAAACAACCTGACGGCTTTCAGCTAAATCCGTGCTGAGTAAAATTTGTCCAGCTTGCATATCTCTGTTTACTCTGGCGCCAGGCGGTAATTCCGCACCCAACCAAACGCCTGCTGGGATTGCTTCTTTTCCTACAGCGACGCGCTCATAAACAGCAGAGCTAATTAATTCATTGGCTCGCAAATTTTGTTTTAGTTTCAAAACTTGCAAGCTATTTTCTATGTCCTGTGCCAGCAGTAATTGGCCTTTAGCCAAATTCCGCTTGAGCATACGACCGATTAACGCATCCTTATCGACGAAAGAACCTGATGAAGATGTTGCGTCGGTTCCTGCTTCTACATCATTAGCCGTCAAAATTTGTCCCGCCACTAAAGCATGCTTGGCCACCATAGCTTGTTTGCTAGGTGTTGCTTGCTTGGCTTCCACACTATTAATCGGCAAGGAGTTGGATACCTTGATAAACAATTGCCAGTTAGGTTGATTACATTTTGCTCTTACTGTCGATTTATTAGCAAAAGGAAAATCAAATTCAATTTTGCTATGACATTCCTGTACTTTAACCCGCTGATCTAGCGGTGCAAACTTAATCAAATCAGCGCCAGTACTGGTTTGTGCTGCTACCCAAGACGTTGCAGATGCAAATAAATCCTCTTGCAGATTCGCTGCATTAGCTAAACCTACTCCGACCACAAGCATCCATAGCCAAGCAAGAGCCCAAGCTTGTGCTTGCCTCGCTTTGTCTTGAAAAACTCTGAAGAAAAATGTTTTCAATTTATTCACTTTATTCGGTGGTACAGCCTTTGCTAATCCTCTACGGAAGCCTGTTGGAGTTCCGACAGGTGCGTTACAACAAGCAAAAATAGAGCCACCCCCAAGCCTAGTGCTTAAGGAAGTAAAAAATGATTATTAATCAGTCACTTACAGATCAAACGCAAGCCCCAAGTCGGCCCGCTTCAGCTCGGGCGCGGCCAGATTCTGGGATGACGGAAAGTGGAGCTGCATTTAAAAATGCCTGGACCGAGGCGACGAATAGTCGTCAGTCTGAGTCTGTCGTGAACGTAAAACGAGGCGACACGCTGATTGGACTCACCAAGCAATTTTTAGGCGCTAACGTGAATAAATTTAGCGCAAGCGAAATCCATGCAATGGCAATTGATATTGCAAAAAGCAATGGTATTTCCAATCCCAACAAAATTTTTTCTGGCCAGCAGTTAAATCTAGCCACGCTAACGCAAGCCAATACTTTAAACATGCTTAAGACGCGCCAACCCGTGGTGGAGAGCGTACAAATTAATCCGACATCAAAACATAGTAACGCACAGTTATTAGAGCAAACCTTATCGCGCGCAGTATCGAAAGGGTATGTCGATCCAAATGAGTTGAGTCAAATTCGACAAAAGATTTTGAACTTGGCTGAGAAACATCAATTTGTTCCTGATGACTTTGCCACCATGAGCTTAATGGAGTCAGATGGATTAAATCCTCGCGCTACCAATGGAAACTGCCACGGCATTATTCAATTTTGTGATGGCACCAATCGTGGTGCTGCCAGCGTAGGCTTCAACGGTAATGCAAAAGATATTTTGCAGTTATCTGTATCCGAGCAATTAGATCTCGTGAACAACTACTTTGATAAAACAAAACTGAAGGATCAAAGAAAAGGTCCTGCTTCACTCGATGATTTATATCTCACCATTTTGTCTCCCGCAGTAAGAGGAGAGAAGAGAGCGCATGCGCCTCTTCCTATTGCAGGTCGTCAAGCCAACATCCTTTATGAAGGACGCGATCCAAACAATGCGATTACACGCAATTCCATTTTGAATGGATTACGTCATAACGCACGTCAGAGGCTAAGTACGACCGTCTCTTCGTTAACGGGTGTATCGGAATAGAGAACTTGAAAGTACTTAAACATCAAGGTGTTGAATTAGCCGGCGGCGAAGTTTTGCCACCGTCTTGAAAACGGCTTTCGGCAAGCTTTTGCCACCGGAGGCGAAATAAAACCGGTTTCACTGGCAATTCGTGTTGACGGATGGATTGGCATAAACCTTGCATATGTCGGCATGACAGCTGGAAACTTTAATGACTAGGCGAGATTAAAACCTCAAAAAAGCCAAGTTAGTACGGGAGGTAAAGATGAATTTACTAGAACGAACCATGGGTGTTCATGAAAAAGCACTGCGCGTACGTAATGAGCGCATGGAGCTGCTCGCCCGCAATATCGCTAACGGCGATACCCCGCATTTCAAAGCCAGAGAACTCGATTTTAAAGTGGTGATGAGTCAAGCGAAGTATGAACAACCCATTAACAGTACGCATAACAATCATTTTGATTTTGCAGATGAGAGCGTTAATACAGATGGACTGCGTTATCGCGTGCCATTCAATGCATCAGTCGATGGCAACACGGTTGAAATGACAGTCGAGCAAGCGAAATACGGTAAAGCAGCAGCAGATTATCAAGCCACTTTGTCATTTCTTGAAAACCGCATATCAGGCGTGCGTAAAGCCTTACGAGGGGAGTAATAGTTCATGCCTATAGATAGTATTTTTGGAATTGGTGGTACTGCACTGAATGCGCAGTTAATTCGTATGAATACCACTGCATCGAATCTAGCCAATGCTGGCACCACTGCACCAAATGAACAAGAAGCGTTCAAAGGTAAGCGCGTGATTTTCAAAGCATTGATGGATGATGAGATGACACATGCAGGCGCACCTTATGTAGGTGGTGTGAAGGTAGACAAAATCGTCGATGACAAACGTCCGATTCCTAAATTGTATGACCCGAATAATCCGCTGGCAGACAAAGAAGGTTTTGTTTATCAGTCAAATGTGAATGAAGTTACTGAAATGATTGATTTGATGGCCGCATCGCGTTCGTATCAAAACAATGTTGAAGTTGTTAACACTGCGCGTGAATTAATGATGCGCACCATAGACATTATTAAAGCTTAAGGAAAATTATCATGGCCATCACTTCAACAGTGGATACCACTAGTAGCACGGTGCCATCGAATATCAAGACCACAGCACAAGCTAAAAAAGAAGCAGAGCAAGCCGTATTAAATGGCAATGGCGGTGCGATGGGGCAAACCGCTTTTCTGACATTGTTTACAGCACAGTTGAAAAGCCAAAATCCATTAGATCCTATGGATAACACAGCCTTCGTTTCGCAGTTAGCGCAATTCTCACAATTAGAAGCCACCACCAAAATGTCAGATTCGATGACTAGCTTGGTGAAGACCATGTCGACGGATCGTATGACATCTGCCGCATCGCTGTTAGGTAAGAAAGTGTCATTAGCTGATGGTCAAGCAATGGTGGCCAATAGCGAAGGCGTTGATGGTGTTGTGTCATTGCCGAGTGATGTGGACTCCATCTCACTCAAAGTATTTTCTGCATCAGGACAACTGGTACGTACAGGCAGCATAGGCGCACAGAAGAAGGGTGAATTCCCATTCACATGGGATGGTAATGATAATGCAGGTAACAAAGTCGCAGATGGCAAATACAGAATCGAAGCAACGACATTGAAATTTGGAAAAGAAAACAAAGTTCCAGTCTCAACACTCGCTACTGTGAAAGGTGTTTCAACCGATCCAGTGACAGGCGATATGAAAGTTGATGTAGGTAATAACACGACCATGAGTATGTCGGAAATTAAACGCATTGGTAATTAAGCGCAGACTCATCACTAAAGAACAGAACACAAGTCCACACGAAATTCAGGAGAAGCACACATGTCTTTTTATACCTCATTAACTGGTTTGAATGCTGCCACCTCTCAGCTATCAGTTACCAGTAATAATATCGCCAACGTGGGCACCACAGGTTTCAAGCGTTCACGCGCTGACTTTGGTGACATCTTTGCGACTTCTCCTTTGCAGAAAGCGTCTTCTGTTATTGGTCAAGGTGTGGCACTTAAGCAAGTAAGTCAGGAATTCAGTCAAGGTAATATTCAATTCTCAGCGAACTCATTAGATATCGCGATTACCGGTGATGGTTTCTTTCCATTGAAATCAGCGGATGGCTTGCAAGATATTTTTACTCGTAACGGTACCTTCATGTTGAACGACTCGTATAACGTCGTTAACTCAGCAGGACAAGCATTAATTGCAGCAGCGGTTGACTCCTCCGGTAAAGCAGACTTGGATAATCTTTCTAAATTACTGATTCCACGTAAAACCAGTGGTGATGCAGTCGCTACTTCAGAAATTCAATTGGGCTTGAACTTTCCATCGGATGCAACAGTCCCTGTATTACCATTCGATAGAAATGATCCAACAACCTATAACAAAACTACTGCCGTCACTGTTTATGATGCAGGTGGCAATGGCTACTTAGCGACGGTTTATTATCGTAAAACACAAGTAGCGAGTCCAGATGATCCATCCAATAAATGGCAGACCTATGTCTATATTGGAGACACAAAATTACAAGAACTCTTAATTCAATCCACAGATAAAAGTGGTGGTAAGCAGTATGTCAATAAATACGGCGAGATTCGTTCTGAAGCTGATATTCCACCGCAAGATATCGCACGTGGTGTAACAAAATTATTTAATCTCGATGATTTAAAAAATCCACTGGCTTCATCTGCAGCTAGCGTAGGTGGTACAGCTTTACCGCCATTACTCACCAATGAATGGAAAAATGCTATTTCATTTCCAGCCAAGATTAATCAATTACTAGAAGATGGTACGGCGAGTGAGATTTCTTATCCTACCACCGCGGGAGCGGGTACTTATACATTCGACGATGGTATTGCGCCAGCTTATAGCGCAGATAATCTACAAGATTTAGTTGCTGCGATTAATGGCGATTTAGAATTTCCTCATGACTATACGGTGTCACTGAATCCTACGGGTGATGCATTAGTCGTCAAAGTTAAAGATGGTGGTACCTTAGCGCCACCTCCAATAGTGACCGCAATCCCTGCCGAAGAAATTATATTTAGCAATGCAACGCAAGCACCAACTGCTGATACTACAGATGGAACGGATGTAGTCAACGAGCAAGCATCAGTCACGTTTACTGCGTTGCAAGCTGGTGACACCGTTACTATTGATACCATGACGCTGACAGCAACAGATCCAATGACTGCAGTAGAAGTCGCAGCAGCTTTTAAAGCAGGTACTGCAGGTAGTAAAGGTACATTTTCTGGGACACTAGAAAATTGGACTATGGCTTCACCAACCGGTGCTGTTGGTGTGTTTACTGCAATTGACCCTGGTAACGTTACAAATTTAGCACCTTCTTCAACCGCTGAATTAGATGCACCTGTTGTAACTGATTTTTCTGCTGGACAAGCACGACAATCAACATTCACTTTTACATCACCAATTGCACTTGCAGATGGTCAATCTGTAACGATTGCAGGACTTACCTTTACTGCTACCGGTGACGTCTTCGATACAGAGTTAGCAGAAGCTTTTGCTAGCTTAGATGATGGTACTCTCGCAGCAGATGCAACGACAGCAGCGCAGACAGCGAATCCAACACTTGCAGGATCATTCACTGCAGGTACGCTTACAGGTTGGTCTAGCACTGCTGCTTTCACGGGCACTTTACAATTTACTTCTACAGCAAATAGTGCTACTGCTATCACTTCCGCAGTAGCCGGTGGTGCTACTTTAGCTGCTCCGTTCACTGATCAAATCGGTGCTGCACCGACGAATGAAATTAATACTGTCACATTCAAGCCAATGGTGGCGGGTGATACCGTAACTGTTGCTGGTTTAACCTTTACTGCTTCGGGTAATGTTACTGCCAATGACGTCGCGCGAGCATTTTCTGGTCTGACCATCAATAGCACTGCTGCTCAAGCAACTACTATTGCAAAAGCAGCAAATCCAACATTAGCAGGTAGCTTTACAACTGGTTCGTTAGCAGCTTGGGCAACCACGACTGCTACTGCATCAGGCGCTACGCTTGCTTTCACTGCAGCGACCAATGCTGATGTCACAGATATTTCTACTGCGCGTGCTCTAGCTACTATCGCAGTTGATTCTATAGATAACATCGTTGGTGAAGAAGAAAGTGTAGTACTAACTTTCAAAGATATGAAGGCAGATGATGAAGTTACTGTTGCTGGCTTGACGTTTAAAGCGAGTGAAGCAATAACTGCTGCAGATGTTGCACTTTTATTTGCTGATTTAACCGACGGTATGTCTTCATCAGATTTACCAGACACTCCACTGGGTACATTTACTGGTGAGTTTGTTGGCTGGTCTTCAGGAGCAGCAGACGCTAAGACTATTACCTTAATATCGACTGATGCGGCTAATGTAGAAGATATTGATGTCAGCTTCTTACGTCCAGACGTAGATTCTATAATTGAATATACAAAAGTAGAGGGTGCAAAGTCGTATTCATTTGATGATGGTACAACTGTATTTACTGCAAGCTCACTAAAATTGTTGGCAGTTGAAATTACCAAAGCCAATGCAACCCATCCTTCATACACCGCAAGTTTTGACACAGTAACAGGTAATCTCAGTGTGACTAAGGTTGATGATACTGCGCCTGATATTACTTTAACTGCATCTTATGCAGCAGCAGCAGGTATTACATTTGATTTGAATGTAGATGGGTCATCAGAAGATATTAAAATCGATTTGAGTTATTTGCAAAATCTCACTACGGAGAAAAAATATACCGGTGTAGAAATTGCACGTGAAATCACAAATGTAATTAATAAGGCCTATGGTGATGAGCGTTATTTTGATTTTAGTTCTTTGTCTTCAACCGCAAATCCTAATACAGCAAGTTTATTCAAGATTTCTACGGATAACGGTACTGAACATGTTATTTCGATTACACAAGATCCTGACCCAACAATCGGTGATGTCAGAGATTTGAAAGCAGTCACCATTGCTGACTCAGTTGCATTACTTCAAAAGAAAATTCACGATGCATTTAATCAGCCTGGTGATCCTGAGATTACAGTAGGCTATAACCCAGTTAGACGTTCATTTACATTTAAAGCATCGAATGATGCAGTAATTTCTTTACAAGCGCCTGGTCAAATTAAGAATGACTTATTTGATTTGCCAACTGCTAAAGTAGCCGTTGATCCACTCACAGGTACCTATGGTGCTACTGTGACACCAAATGGCAGCACAATTCTGGATCCATTAGATCATCGCTACGGTGTCAACGTCACCTTTGATGAAACCAAGGGTACATTTAATATTTCGTCCAGCTCGACTGGTGATACCTCCAGTATTAAGATTGCCAATGCAAGCTCTTTAGCGAGTGCCTTGTTTGGATTCCCTCAAGGAGTAGATGGTGTTGTAACTGATACATCTGCAACACCTCTACGCGGTATCGTTTCTGAGCCAGCGATATTAAACGGTAATACGATTGGTATTAACCTCGATAATAAATTCCGTGTTGATGGATCTAACAATCAGTTCGTTGTCACCGTTGATAACGTGACTGGTTTGATTGAAATGCCACCACGATCGGATTACAACATCGAAGAATTCCGTCAAGATTTAGAGCGCCGTATCAACTCATTGGCTGACGGCTTTGGTCGTACTGTGAATGGTGTGAAGGTAGGCATCAGTACCACACCTGGTACCAATAATAAATTCTTTACTTTCACCACAGGTACTACCGGTGATAACTCCTTCTTAAAAGTGTCTGCTAACAGTATTTGGGGTTTAGCCAATATTGATAGCGTACGTGGTAGCACCAGCCGTTGGTTGGAGCCTAAGCAAGCGATGAATGGTGATGGCTTCCCACTGTATGTAGACCGTGATGGTTTGGAGACCTCTGATCCCGGTTCGTTTTCAGAAGATGAAACCCGTGAACTCTGGTCACCTATTTTCTTAGACAAAGGTGAGTTGACCTTTGATACCGGCGGTAATTTGAAGTCGCCTGAGACTGCAACCCAATTCAAGAGCACCACCATTGGTAACTCCGGTGCGACGTTGCAATTCTCAATCGACTACGGTTCATCCACCCAGTTCTCTTCACCATTCTCAGTGTTGAAACAAAATCAAAATGGTCGCCCAGAAGGTGATTTGATTGGTGTGGACATTGCGGATGATGGACTGGTATCAGCGAGCTATTCAAACGGTAATCAAAAATCATTGGCAAAAATCATTCTGGTGAACTTCGCTTCACCAACTGGTTTACGTCAGATTGGTGACTCCAGCTACTACTCCACCTCGAAATCAGGTGATGCGAAATTCGGCGAAGCCGGTGCCGCAGGCTTTGGCACGGTTCGTGCTGGTGCTAGGGAGAGAGCGAACGTCGATTTAACGACAGAGCTGGTGGAATTGATTACAGCACAACGTAATTTCCAGGCCAATGCGAAGGCGATTGAAACCAACAATACGCTGACCCAAGCCATTATTAACATCCGTAGTTAAGGATAGAAAGCGTAGTTAAGGAACCGACATGGATCGCTTGATATTTACCTCGCTGGCTTCGATTAATGAGCGTCGCCTCTTGCGCGAACAGCTCAACAACGAACTGGCGAATATCTCGACTGTCGGTTTTAAACGCAGTTTTGATAGTGCTATGACCGCTGTGAAAGCAGAGGGTGACGGTTTTGACTCACGTATCCAACCGTTTATTCAACAAAAAGATGCAGTCTCTATGGCGCCCGGTACCTTAATGGCAACCGGTCGATCTACTGATATTGCGATCAATGAAAAAGGCGTGTTGGGTGTATTGGGTAAAGACGGCACCTTAGGATTTACACGTCGTGGTGACTTAAGTGTGAATAGTCAGGGTGTATTAGAAAATGGTGCCGGTAATGTGGTGTTAGGGCAGGCAGGAAATCCCATCACGATACCGTCTGGCTTTGATGTCACGATCACCAAAGAAGGTGACATCTATGCACGTGACTTGAATCAGCCAGGTGTACAGCCATCGGTATTGATTGATCGATTGATGTTGCGTGACTCAAGTCAAATGACGTTTGAACGTCGTGAAGATGCCTTAATGCGTCCACAACCAGAATTTAGACAACCGAATGGTGATTTCGTTAACGGTCCTTTACCTGTCACCGTCACACCACAAGCCCTGGAGAGCAGTAATGTCAATCCAGTGGTTGCGGTAGTGAGATTAATTGATTACACCCGCTCCTTTGAATCGCAAATTCGATTCATTAAAGAAGCGAAGTCGCTAGATGAATCTGGCATGAGTATGTTGAAGCCACGTTAACAACGTGCATGAAAAGAATTAAAGGAGAGTAAGCCATGGATGCAGCAATGTGGGTAGCTAAGACAGGTCTGGATGCGCAACAAACGCGTCTGACTGTCATCTCGAATAACCTTGCTAACGTCAGCACAACAGGCTTCAAGCGCGATCGCGCCGTATTTGAAGATCTCTTGTATCAAAATGTACGTCAGGCCGGAGGTCAGACTGGTGCTGCGACACAAATGCCAACTGGTTTGATGCTTGGTACGGGTACTCGTATCTTAGCAACAGAAAAAAATCATGCGCAAGGCAACATGATCAATACCCAAAATGCACTCGATATGGCGATTGCAGGTGAGGGTATGTTCCAAATCACACAGGCTGACGGCACGATTGCCTATACCCGTGATGGTTCATTCAAATTATCTAATACTGGACAGTTAGTCACTGGTAATG
Organism: Oxalobacteraceae bacterium; assembly: GCA_027486615.1. Taxonomy (GTDB): domain Bacteria; phylum Pseudomonadota; class Gammaproteobacteria; order Burkholderiales; family Burkholderiaceae_D; genus Pernthalerella. Next base: position 13,535 of record JAIXOW010000180.1, read on the forward strand.
GTCAGCCTTTACAGCCTGCGATTGTTGTTCCTGCCAATGCTTCTTCTATCACGATTGGTGAAGATGGTCTGGTCACAGCTGAACTATATGCAGGTGGTGGTGCGCAGCAGATTGGTCAAATTCAGATTGCACGCTTTGTGAATGCAGCAGGTCTACAGCCATTAGGGAATAACTTATTTAAAGAAACGATTGCCAGTGGTGCGCCTGCATTACTCAATCCGGGCACTCAGGCAGCCGGGAAAATTAAGCAAGGTATGTTGGAAGCTTCGAACGTGAACGTTGTAGAAGAAATGGTCAACATGATTGAAACCCAGCGTGCTTATGAAATTAACTCAAAAGCGATCTCTGCTGCCGACGGCATGCTGCGCTTCTTGAATAACAACATGTAATCCAAGTCAGTCACTGGAGATAAGGTAATGAAAAAAATATTCGCGCCTATGGCGCTGCTAGGAATAGCCATGCTCACAGCATGCTCCGCGCCTATGCCAGTAGCACATACGCCTGCATTTGCTCCGGTTGTTCCTGTTGCACGTGACAAGAATAAACTGCCAACAGGTGCTATTTTTGCCAGTACCAACACCGATATGTGGCAAGCACGTCGTCGTGATTATCAAGTCGGCGACATTATTACCGTCTTACTTGATGAATCGACACAAGCTGCCAGAACTTTAAATAATGAAACAAGTCGTGAATCAACCAATGATGCAGTACCAGCAGGATTAAATACTGCGATTTCAGGATTAGGTGGCATTGGTGGCATTACAAATGGTATTAACACCGCTGGTGCAAACATTACTAATAAAGGTAGGGGCGTAGCAGATCAACGTGCTTCACTTTCCGGTTCTATCGCAGTCACAGTGACAGAAGTGCAAGAGAACGGAAACTTGGTATTGCGTGGTGAAAAACAATTGTCACTTTCCGAAGGTGGGGAAGTAATTCAAGTATCCGGCATTATTCGCGCAGAAGATGTGAGCGCCAATAGCACCGTGTTATCACGTCGTTTAGCGAATGCACAAATTAGTTATCGTGGTGTAGGCGATTTAGCGAATGCAACCCGTGCAGGTTGGGGTACGAGTACTTTATTAAAATACTGGCCTTTCTAAGGATGATTATCATGCGTTCATCCTCCATACAACGACAACTACTCACGCTAGTCTGTGCATTTTCTTTTGCATCAGATGCGATGGCAGATCGTATTAAAGATCTCGCATCCTTAGCTGCTGTTCGAACCAATCAATTGGTAGGTTACGGCATCGTGGTTGGATTGCAAGGAACTGGTGACGGTACCGATGTCTTTACCGTACAAACGATACGTGCCATGTTTAACAAAATGGGCGTAGGTATGGATGGCAATTTATCCGACTTCGAACGAGCAGCTGCAGCAGCAGGACGAATTGATGTTAAAAACGTTGCTGCAGTGATGGTCACAGCAGAATTACCTGGCATGGCAAAACCAGGTCAGCGTATTGATGTCAATGTCGGTACCTTAGGTAAAGCGAGTAGCTTACGTGGTGGTACTTTAATTATGACGAGCTTGCGCGGTGTAGATGGTGAAGTGTATGCCTTAGCGCAGGGCATTGTTACTACTACTGGTATTGATGCTAGTGCTGCTGGTTCTAAAGTGGCGGTTGGTGTACCAACGTCAGCACGCATTCCTAACGGTGCAACAGTAGAGCGTATCGTTGATACACCGTTTGAGAAAACAGAATTTGTAATGATGAATGTACGTGAACAAGACTTCACGACTACAACCGCCATCGTTGCTGCAGTCAATAAAACCTTTGGTGCAGATACTGCACGTGCTTTGGATGGCGTATCAATCTCTTTGCGCGCACCTGCGGATCCTTCACAGCGTGTAGCTTTCATGAGTATGGTGGAAAATTTAGATGTGATTCCAGGTGAAGCACCAGCCCGCGTGGTGGTGAATTCTCGTACTGGTACAGTCGTCATCAGTCGTAATGTGAAAGTCACAGCTGCTGCCGTATCACACGGCACGATTTCCGTTTCGATTGCAGCAACCAATGAAGTGAGTCAGCCTAATGCATTCTCACAAGGTCAAACAGCACCGGTTCAAAATGCCAACATCACAGTGGCTGAGCCGAATAAGCCTATGATTTTATTCCAACCCGGTGTGGATTTGCGTCAGATTGTTGATGCAGTCAATCAGGTTGGTGCTTCTCCTTCCGCCATGATTGCCATACTCGAAGCTTTAAAGAGTTCTGGTAGCTTGCGTGCAGATTTAGTGGTGATTTAAATGACTGAAATCTCGAACAATCCTCAGTCATACATGGACTTTGCTGGTCTGGGTAACCTGCGTGGTCAGGCATCGCAGAAAAATGGTAAAGCAACCAAAGAGACGGCGACACAGTTCGAGGCCATGATGATTCAGATGATGCTTAAGTCTATGCGTGAATCGATTGAGAAAGATGATCTCATGGGTAATTCAGAAGCGACTAAAACATTTGAAGAAATGTATGACAAAGAATTGTCAGTCGCGATGGCGAAAAAAGGCTCGATGGGTGTGGCTGACATGTTAGTTAAGCATATCAATCAAGCTGAACTCGCTGCAGAACAAGCCAGAGAACGTAACAACAATCCGCAGCTACAACAAGCATTGCAGTTAAATCCACCGCAGCAATCCTTACCGGTGAATCAATCGCAGCCGTCGATTCCTTTGATTCGTCCTGAAAAATTCTCAGTCAAGCCTGAAGGGGTAGGCAAAGTTGGAGAGCTCAATAAATGAGCGATATCTTCAACATTAGCAGTGCTGCGGTTTCTGCGTATCAGCGCACCTTAGGCACGGTCAGTAATAACATTGCTAATGTGGGTACTGAAGGCTACGTTCGTCAAGAAAGTAAGCTAGAAGAAAATCCTTCTGCCTTAAAAGGGAATGTGTATTTAGGCACCGGTACGAATTTCGCTGGTGTACGACGTGCTTATGATGAATTTTTAGAACAAAATCTGCGTAATAGTAATAGTGATGTGGCTACACAAGAGCCTTTAGTCACTTACACCAATCGTGTGGTTGATGTGTTGGGTAGTGACACAGTTGGTTTGCCACCTGCAATGGATAAGTTTTTTGCATCAGCACGTGCGTTATCCACCGATCCTTCTTCGACTATTTTACGTGGACAGTTTTTGCGTGATACCGAAGGCTTAGCAGATCGTTTTCATCAACTCTCAAGTCAGCTAGGTGCAATCGACACGGAAACACGTGAAGCTATTAATGGCAAGATCGATAAAATCAACAATCTCTCTAGTCAGCTAGCGGTAGTAAACCGTCAATTAGCGGGTAAGAGTCTCTCAGAATTACAACCGCCAGAATTACTTGATCAACGTGATCGCCTGCTGAATGATTTATCTAAGCTTGTTAAAATAACTGTTTCCACGACACCTAATGGGTCGGTGAATGTAGGCATAGGCTCTGTCGCTGGTTCAGGTTTAATTTTGAATGGACAGAAGACTTTACAAATCGGTGCACAATTTGATGTATCTGATATGGGGCGGTTTACGATTGTGGGTGATCCTTTCGGTAATGCTGAACCTATCATTGGTGTGGGTAATGGTGAATTAGGTGGCTTAGTAAATTTTCGTGAGCAGGTCTTACAACCTTCAGTTGAAAACTTAGATTTTTTAGCCAAGACCTTAGCCAAAGAAGTCAACGCAGTACAACGTAATGGTATTGATACCCATGGTGAGTTAGGCAAAGACTTATTCGTTATTACAACAGTTGATCGAACAGACAAGGCAAGCGGTGCGGTCACAAAAATTGATCGTGCAGCGGAAGGTTTAAAAGTTGCTATTACCGATACCTCGCGTATTGCAGCTGGTGCACGTTTTCGTGTAATTGAAAATGAAAAGAATTTATCGGGTGTCGATGCGGTATTAAGCTATGCACCATCCTTTGCAAACACCACAAATGTTAAACCTCTATCGCAGGTTATTAAAAACAATCCTGATCCAAGTGCAGGGATTGCTGCGCCAGAAAATTTATTATTAGGTCAGATCACGCAGGGGAGTGATAACTGGTCACTGTTTTTAGATGACGCGACTGATCAACAGCAAATTCAAATTTTTACTCGCGACGGACGTCATTTAATCGGATCACCACTAAAAGATGATCCAGAAGATCCTGACTACAATGTATTGAAATCCATCGTCAAAACTGAAAATGGTTTTGTATCTGGTACAACTTATTCTAAAGATTATCTAAATCTTTCAGATCAATCAGGCTATAAACAGCTCAATGTATTCTATGGATTAAAAGCACAGCCTTCTACCCATTATGCGCAAGATGCAGCGTTTACCGATACACATTCTGTTTTTCCTACTGCGAATCTGAAAGATGTTACTAAAGGATTGACCATTCCTGCAGGATTGCAGTTGATTCCAGCTCAAAGTTACACCATTAATGGCAAAGTATTGCCTGCATTAACACCAGGTACATCAGCTAGAGCAGACACCATTGAAGCTAGTGATATGGTGACTTGGATAAATCGTGCAACCAAAGGAATGACACCCGCAGTCACAGCCAGTGCAGTGACACAATCACGCACCTCACTCGCTAACATTGACCTCAATAAAGCATTAACAATTAATGGTGTACAAGTTTGGAAGGGTGCTGATGATACTAGTTCCGATGTGAATGGTGATGGCACTGTAGACTTCGATGATTTTATAAGCGCTATTATCAATCCCCCTGGCCCTACCGGCGTCAGTGCAGCGATAGATGAAACTAGTGGAGAATTAGTCATCAGTAATGATACTGGTGCAGATATAAAAATTGATAATCCAGGTGCTGAGACAGGTAATGCATTATCTGCAGAAGCTCAAATCTATAAAGGTCAGTTACAGCTTATTAGTGAAGGTGAAATCACGCTAGGCTTTGGACCTAAAGGTAAAGTCGGCGATTTAGATCCATTAAAGAGCGCATTAGGTGAGCCACTAGGAAAATATTATGTTGCCATATTACCTGTCGTTCCACTAAATGCAGAGATGGCGGGTGGTACCATTCCAGCCGGACTGCGATCGATAGCAGGTGGTGCTATTACTTTAAATAGCATCACTCTGAATAGTTTGCCTGATACAGGTAAAGATTTAACTGCGAGCGATATCGCGACTTGGATCAACACACAAGCTGATGGTCAACTTAATCCTGTTGTCTCGGTTACTGCATCAAATATTGTAAAAACACCTGCAGGATTAGTATCACTAGCCTCGAGTTTGAAAATTAATGGCGAGGTGGTGTGGCCAGGTAATGGTTCAGCGACCTTAGAAGAGCTACTCACATCGATTAATAGCGCAGAGATAGGTGTCAGTGCAGCGCTTGATAATGCAGGCAATATCGTTATTAGCAATGACACAGGCGACGATATAACGTTTGCATCGACGGGTAGTCGCAATGCTTTAGGCGTAGCGAACGGCACCTATAAAGGTAGTATTAATCTCTCCTCTGAAGCAGAAATCAGAATGGGTTTTACCAGTGGTGGAACACCAGCTGAATTAGCCAAGCTAGGACTACGCACTGGTGTGTATATCGAAGGTCCAGTACCGGAAGATTTATTAGTCTTTGTGGTCGGTAAGGGAAATGGCACAGTATCAGGTAGTTTTGATGCGAGCTTAAAAGATCCTGCTGCGATTGATGCTGCACGTATTGATAGTTTACGTGCACAAGAGTTTGAAGTGAATTTCACTAGCGATACTCGCTATCAAATCACGTGGAAAAATCCTGCTAATAATATTGAGACTGTATTAGCAGAACGTACCTACGATCCTGAGACTGGTATTAATTATCAAGGCTTACAACTACGCTTATCTTCTGCGCCTATTAAAGGTGATAAGTTTCTGATTGATGGTAATCAGGATGGCATAGGTAATAACCAAAATATTTTAGAGATGGTGGCGCTTGAATCAAAAGTTGTCATTGGAGGCGTAAATGGTGCCACGCTGTCAGAAGCCTATGAAGAACAGTTAAGTAAGGTAGGTAATGTTGCAGATCAAGCTAAGGTTGCGCAAGCTGCATTAGAAGTCGTTAATCAACAAGCCATAGAAAATAAAGACAAAGTATCTGGTGTGTCCTTAGATAGTGAAGCAGCAGATTTAATTCGTTATCAGCAGGCGTATCAAGCCTGTGCAAAAGCAATGCAAGTAGCGAGTCAGTTGTTTGATTCTATTTTGCAAAGTACTTAAAGCGGGAGTAGTTCATTATGCAAATCTCAACCAATCAAATGTTTGATAAAGCCATCGCACAGATGGGTAAGACCAAAGATCGATTGGGTCAAGTGCAACTACAGCTGTCTACAACTAAATCGATTATTAAGCCTTCTGATTCACCTGATAAAACTACAACGATTACACGTTTACAATCCGCAATTACGCGTCAAGATAGCTACGTCTCTACGATTAAAACTACGATGAATAAATTGAGTCTGCAAGAAACAGCACTCAAAAGTTCAAGTAATATTTTAGTGCGTATGAAAGAACTGGCGATTCAGGCAGCGAATGACACTATGTCGCCACAAAATCGTAAAGAGATTGCGATTGAAGTAGCAGGATTACGCGATCAGATTCGTTCATTAGCAAATACCCAAGATGAAAATGGTACCTACATATTCTCAGGCAGTCGAGTTGGTACGCCTGCTTATGGGACTAATGTTGATGGTCAAAGACCGTATCAAGGTGACCAAAGCATCGGTTATGTCCCAGTAGGAGCGCAGCGCGAGATCGATACGAATCGCTCGGGTACTCAGGCATTTTCTCGGATCATACGAAGCGACCTGCAAGGAAACAGAGAAAGCGTGGGCTTTTTTGAAGTCATGGATGATTTTGTCAGTGCATTGTTGAATAACAAGCCTGCAGAAATTCAGCGTAGCGTGGGTGAACTCGACATTGCCCAATATGGCATGACAGAAAGTATCGCAAATGTCGGTTCCGGTATCAACGTACTACAATCCCAACAGTCAGTTGCTGAAGAAAATATTTTGCGTATGAAAACCACTTTGTCCGATGTAAAAGATGTGGATTACACCGAAGCGATTACGCAAATGAATAAAGATATGTTGGCATTAGAAGCAGCACAAAGTAGTTTTTCAAAAATATCGCAATTGAATTTATTTGACTATATTCGTTAATCATGCAAAAAAGTAGAGCTAAATCTTTTTTTGTTACTGACGATACTGTGTTTGATAAAGCAAATTCGTCCTTTTTAATAAGTCAGGACTAGTCATGGCTACCACGGGTGTAAGCAGTACATCGACTACTAGTGCCAGTGACGCTGCTGCAGCTGCATCAAAGGCAGCAGTCAAACAAAACATTATCAAAACCTTGGGTGCTGGCTCGGGTATAGACACGTCTGCCTTAGCACAGAGCTTGGTAGATGCTGAGCGTATACCTGCTGAAGATGCGATCAATACAAAAATTACCAAAAGCGAAGCGAAAATTTCCGGCTATGCGGCGATAAGGTATTCAGCAAATGAGTTAAAAAATGCGTTTAGCGGTTTAAATGATGTCAGTGACTTTAATAGTCTGTCAGTCAGAAACAGTAATACTGCAGCTTTTGGTGTGACAACTAGTTCCTTCGCTTCTTTGGGTGATTATCAGATTGATGTCAGGACTTTGGCACGCCCACAGCGAACAGTTTCGGATGGTTTTGCTTCACCGAGTACGGCGCTTTCGGCTTCTGATTTCTCATTAAAATTATCCATACACGGTGGAGTAGCAACTGATATCGTAATCGCTGCGGATAAAAGTGCACCTGCAGATATGGTTGATGCGATTAATTCAGCAGGCTTAGGTGTTACTGCTCAGTTGGTGAACACCGGTGACGGAAGTGGCGCACCTTATAAATTCATTTTGACAGGCACTTCGGGAGAGTTACAAGATTTCACACTTACCAGTGATGATGGCTCAGGTACACCTATTGCAGGTCTGGATTTCAACACAGATGCACCGCTACAAACTGCTACTGATGCCTCTGTGGTCATAAACGGAGTGACGTTTAAGCGCAGTTCGAACATCATAAATGATGCTGTAAGAGGGGTGACATTAGATCTTTACTCGACCACTAGTACGCCTGCAACTGTGAATATGACGCGTGATACCTCAGCGTTGAAAGAAAAATTCAAGACCTTGGTCACTGCATATAACGATGCTTTAAGCATGATGAATGTATTGGCTGATCGTAATTCGACCGTAGAAGAATATGGCGGTTCACTATTCGGTGATTCAACCGTTAGAACCATGAAATCTATGTTCCGAGACATGATTCTAGGTGCCTCCACTACGCCAGGTACGAATGCAACGTATCTGTGGCAAGCTGGTATCAATCTAACCAAAGATGGTCCTATTGAGTTAGATGAAGCTAAATTAGATACGGCGTTGACAGGTAATTTTGACAATGTTGTCAAAATGATGACGGGAAATAAGCAGAGCTTAACTTCCTTC
>JAIXOW010000121.1 GCA_027486615.1 Oxalobacteraceae bacterium
AAAATTTTTCTAAGTGGTCCGCGAACCAAAAAAGTTTGGGAACCACTGGTCTTGATGAACTTTATTAGAACTATAATCACTCTTGTATAGTTCCAATAAAGCTCATCAAGACATTTAAAAAAGCCAACAGCACCTGGTGTTCCCAAGCGGTTTATCATCCCGGGTGTTAATTTCGCTTAGCTTCAAGACGACAATGATGATGATGGGCAAGCATAATAATCATCATTTATTCTCCAAACGGTTCGTCAGTTGAATAATAAGGGGGAAAAAACTGTCGACCCCGGTTGGAGAGAAAATGAAAAATGTTTTAGCACACTCTAGCATTATTGTTGCTTGGTCTTCGATCGCTTTCGGCCTAGTCTTTCTTTCGGTCAAGAGGCGAGACCGGGAGCGGTCAAAGAACAAAAACATGTGGTTTTTAGAGAGCGCTATTAAAAATGCAAGTTAAAAAAAGCGGACCACCTTTCTTAAAATACTCTAATCCGTGCAAGATTTTTTAAAAAGCGTTTCCTTTGCACCTGAAAAGAGTACAATAAAAAAGAAGGCTGTGGTGTTTTCTTCTCTCCAACTTGACATCGACTGACGACGACGACGACGACGACGACAAAGAGAATCGCGCACTCGAAAAGGCGGAGTTCCAAGTGTACGCGTACACTAGCTCCGGCATTGTTATTTGAGCCTAATATTTAGCGATTTTTTCGTGACGTCAATGAACTGAAACGCGTCAATGCGTAGAACCGAATTTTAGAAGTATCGCTATCTACAACGCTACATTTTTTTGGACTCGTCTTGTTTTTTTCGCGGTAAAAAATACATATCGTCCGATCTCTCTTGTTTGCTCCTCCTTCTACACACCCTCCTTTTTATTTTCCGGCTCTATCAATGTTATGACGGCCTAATGAAAATTTACCTTGAAGGGATATTTCCCTGGGAATTAAATTGAAAAGCCAGGGCGCGTGCCAGTGTGCAGGGGAAAAATGAATTTATTTTAAAGCAAGGGCGGCAAATTTAAAACACACAAAAATTTTTTTTAAGATTTACATTCTTTGTTTTCGCTAGCTTCCACGACAGCCGAAATTGTCGCCGAGGCTAGAGATGAATTTTCCGAAATAGTTTGCAATAGTAATTTGGCAAAAATGCCGCAGGGTCCAAACAAAAATTCGGGTAGGCTAGATACTTGGCTCAGAGTTACAATGCAAATGGTCAGGCAGGTTAGAACGCAAATTATAAGGGAATTCATTTGAACAAAAAATAGTCTTCTTCTGCTCATGCTGCTCGCGACTTGAGGATCGATCCTGGCTCTGTTTAAACTTTCCACCGCCAAGTTGGCCAGCTCTTGTCCGGCGCTAACTGTCGCTGCTGTAGAGTTTGAAGTCATTTTAGCAATAAACTGAAAAAGAAAAAGAAAAAAATGATTGTCTAGCTGCTTGCTGAAAATTCCCAGATCCATTCGTACTGGGTGCTTCCCGATCGACAAGTTGCTTTGCCGTTAGGATGAACAGAGAGACACACGACTTGTTGCTTGGCTGGGGAGGTAGAAGTGCTGGCAAATTCGTGGTGAATGGTCAGCAGTTCAACTTTGTCGGACATGTAGTCTTGAACGTCCAAGACAAAGGCCTGAACTAAGCTGTAGACACCCTTGGTTCGGGGAAAGATTTGCTCTTCGAGTAAATTGTGCTTTCTGTTTTTCTTTCCTTCATTGTAGAAAATCTTTTTTGATATTTCGTTGTGCGTGTTGGCCACGCCAAAATTTTCAAAGCGTTCCGTAATCAGGTGCTGCTCTCCGGCAAATCCTAGCGAGATGGATGTAACGTTTGCCGGAAACCGGGTAAAACCGGAAAGCGGTTTTTTGGTGCTTTCCATGGGAAAGGTTGCCCAATCGGGAATGTAGAGAATGTAAATGATTCTCGCAAACTCGGGAATTTGGAAAACCGTTTGAGTCGAAGATTGTCCGCTTTCCAGCGACTGATGTTGACCTCTGACTATGTCGTAAGTGTACGTTCCCAGTCCGCCCGCAAGATACTGCTTCATGGCTTTGATGTGCTCGCTAGCCTTGAGTTCAACGGCCTCGTATTCCAAGATGACTTGTTGAAAAGTCAAAGTGATGTCGGCATCGGGTGTCGTAGCCGCCGTGAGTCCAAAGTAGTCACTCATGGATAGCTGATGGTGAAAAACACCTTCCATCTTGCTACGGTAAACGTGGACTCGGATTTCCACGCTAGTGTCGGGTGGAAAGTACAAATTTTGTTCTCGAGTTTTGTCAATCGATTCGCTCGTTGAATTTTTTCGACTGAAGGGAAAAATTCCGTCGAGATAGACCGGAATTCTCGCACCCTGAGAGCTCAGAGGATCGAAATAGTCAAAAGCCGAAGTAGCTTTTTTCATGGCCGAATTGAGGTTGGCTCTGGTGGCGGTAGAGGCGATGTCGGTATTCAAGGCTATAAAATTTTTGGCCTGGTGATTGAAAATTCTTGCGCACCTGACGTACTGAAGCAGAAGGTTGCCGACGTACGAGTTTGTGGGTACCGGGACGTTGTTGATGGACACGTCGACGCGATAAACAAAGCTTGTTCCCATCACGGAGGGATCGAGATACATGAAGGGCGCTCCGATTCCGGCTTGTAGGGCGTGTTTTTCTGCTGCGGTAGCCGGAACTCGACTGGCGGCATCTCGAGTTGGATTGTTGTAGCTCCCGTAGACGACCAGAGATATCGAGTCAGGATTGAACCGGATCCATTCGTTTTTGTTTGACCTAATGACAAAGTGCCAGTAGGACTCGGTGTTAATGTCCGGAGTGTGATAAGGTCCGGAAGTCTTGACTTGATTTTTCTTTAAACCTCCTTCTCTGTTTTTCAGATAGTCTGGACGTCCGGCCAGATTAAAACCTGGTAGCGGAGGAGTCTTGTCTTCGTTTTCTGAGCTGACAAAAGTAGCCTCCACTTTTTTCAGGCTCGGTTTGAGTTTCTTTTGTTTTTTTTTAACAACACCACCACCACTACCACCGGCAATCCTTTTTTCACTAGACATTTTGTTCATTGTTTACTTGTCTAGAATTTTGTGAATTCTTTTTTGGAGGCCGTTGAGGGACTTGGTGACGGAGGTTAGCTGCTTTTTTTGAGCTGAAGTGTATCCCGATTTTTTGCTGGCCGGTCGTTTGTGAGACGACTTGGATGACGACGAAGTTTTTTTGTTAGACTTGTGCTTTCCGGATCTCTTGCCCATTTTTACATCGTCGTAATGGTCGTAGTCGCTTCCTTGCTCGTTATCTTCTTCGTTGTCGTCGTCGTCTTCCTCGCGTTCGCTCAATGAGGAGTCGGAAGCTCTGGACGAAGCCGCCGCCGCCGCTGCCGCTCGTTTTCTCCTTTCTGATCTCTTGGACAGAGCCTTGGCTATGGCCTTTTCAATTTTGCTTTCCAGCTCGGCTTCTTCCGTTTCAGGCATGAAGTCTTGGTAAATGGGAAAAGTTTCTTCTTTTGGTGCTGTTAAGTTTTCTTTCTCAAACGTTTTAGACGGTTTGCCAGATTTTTCACCTTCGTTTTCGTCTCCTTCCTCTTGATGCTCGTCGTATTCGTCGTCGTCGTCGTCGTCGGCGTCGTCGTCGTCGTCGGTGTCGTCGTCGGTGTTGATGCTGTTTGCGTTTTTGTTGGCCTGACTCGTGTGATCGTAATTTAGTTTCAACACTGCGGACGAAGAAAGAAAAAAAAGTTTTTTGTTAGTTTAGGTAGGCATACTGTAGATCTAATTTAATCCACATTGACTTGTTTCCCGTATTTCGAAATGTGTTTAGGGCATTGTCGATTATTTCGAGAGAGAGAAAGTCTAAATTTGGTCTGCTCTTTATCACGCAATCGTTGGAAAGAACGTTGGGCTGTACGCTTTTTCTGAGTAGTCCTAGCACCGAACAAGGACCTCGAGAAGCTACAAAGTCGTAAGGTTCTCCTTCTCTAACAACCAGAGTACAATTTTCCGGAAAGGAGAGAGGATCTGTGCAAATGTGACTTTTTAAAGAATTTGCGACAACGTATCGGGAGGGAGGTCTGCGAGCCGGATTATTTATGACGATTTTTTTCACGGGCGGTTCCGGCGGTGGTGTTGGCGGCTTTGGTGGCTGAGGAGGTTCTTCTTCAGCTGGCTCCTGCTCTTCTTGACCCTGTTCAGCCGGTCCCTCTTCTTCACCACCACCACCACCACCACCACCACCACCACCACCAAGATTTTCTTCTTCTGGTGGTTGTTGCTGCCGCTCTTCTGGTGGTGGTTGTTGCCGCTCTTCGTCAACTTCTGGTGGTTGTTGACGCTCTTCAACAACTTCCGGTAGTTTTTCAACAACTTCTTGTTGTTCGACAACTTCCGGTCGTGGTTCGACAAGCACGGGAGGATCAACTGCCGGCGGAACAATTTCTTCTTGTTGTCGAGTAGCATCATCAGGAGCAGCAGCATCAGCAGCACCACCAGCATCATTGTTGTCGTTGCTGCCGCCGCCGCCGCCGCCGCCGCCGCCTTGTTGAGCTGTGGAATTGGCCATGTCAGTCAGGTACTGCTGGTAGCGAGTTTGCCACCCCTTGACAATCGGATGTTCGCCTCTTTGATTTAGAAAAGAAATGTGGAGGCTGTCAATGACGTGAACGCATCTCGTAAGTTGCTCCTCAGTCGGTGGACTGGACGGCGGCAAAATTTTTAGTTCCAAATTTTTCAGCGACCAAGAGATTCGATCGGAAATTGTGCCGACCATCTCGTGCATCTGAGTTCCCAGTTCAATGTTGAGACCAAAATTATCTTCAGCGTCGGCCTCGTTTTTTAGACCGTCGGCTTTTTCTAGAGAGACGACGTCGGCAGTCACGAGTTTGGCTTGCAAGCTGTCTGTCGGCAGTCCCAGTATCTGGACCGTTCCTTCTAAAAGGAGCTGAAATAATTTGTGACTGACACTTGGATTTCTTTCGCAAAATGAGTCCATAGTGAGAACGGATGAAAAATTGGGCTCTAATCGCTGGACGTTGATGGTGTACGCGTCTTGCGGTTGGTAGCGTCCCAGGTGGTAGGAAAATTTTAAGTTGGTGTTGACAGATTTGGTGGCCAAAAATACTTGGCTTTGGGTTTGACTCGTATTTTCCAAGTACCAAACATCGTGGTCGACAATTTTTTGCAGTTGAGGAGGTTCGAAGCCCAGCAGTCCAAAAAATGATGCCAGATTGCAAAGCAGTCTGGTGAGAGGTGGCAAACTGATTTGAACTTTTTTCTGACTTCTCTCGTTGGACTCTGTCAGCTCGTAGCGGAGCGGGTGAGTCAAGAGTTGCTGAAAATGATTTGCCGTCGCTCGACTGTGTTCGACGTTGAGTGTTTGCTCCACCAGGGTCTTGGGACTCTGATTTTTAAAGTTTGCAATGACAAAGTCAAAAATTATTTTTCTAAATCCGGCGTAGTAACGAATTTCCATGGGCAGAACGGAGGCTGTTGTTCTTCGCTTTTCGCGATCCACTTCCGGTTCTTCTTCCGCGCTTCTTTTCAATCTCTGGACAACGGTGATTGTTTCTTTGTAACCGTCGGGGTCGACCGGATACAGTGCGGTGACGTCGGGTGGAAAGTGATTGTGATCGACTTGCGAGCAGAAGCTGATGTTTAGCAGGCTCAAGACAATTGCTTTCTTTCCGGAAAATATACTGGCGACATCTACATCGATTGTCGCGTGAGTATCTCCCGGCTCAAGTCGACCGGTCAACTGAAGAAGCATTATTGCTCTGAAACAAGAGACGGTGGCGCATTTTTTAGTTCGTTGGCGTAAAAGTGAAGCGAGGGTCCTAGCTCGAGCAGACTGTAAACGGGAATGAGAGCTTTAAAATTTTTGGTCGTTCTCAATTGTCGGCGCCCCACGGTAAAGGCTCTCTTTCCGAATCCGCCTCTCAGACTCGGACGGGTAAAGACTTTCATCTTTTCGCCGGTCTCTAGCCAATTTGCCGACCTGGACAAAAGCACTCGCTGACCCAAATTGAATTTGAAAATTTTTTTGTTCCAAGACTCTTGAGCAAACGGACCCGCCTTGCCAGAGTTAAAAAGCAGTTCTGGCTCCGGCGTTTTCAAAAGTTGACTCAGAAACACGGAAAAATTATTGAGGTCGACGGCGTGACGCTGAAAAGAGGTTCCCTCGACTTTGGTGTGATTGTACTCGTTGCAAATTGCCACCAAATATTCTGTCCAATTTTTTCCCCCCTTGTGTCTGAGAATCTGACTCAATTTTGTTTTGAGAAATCTAACGTAGCGTTCGGCCAAATAGGCCTTGTGACCTTTTCTCAAAAAGAGCCACTTGACATTGTAGTCGCTCTGAATTTTTGCCCTAAACTTTGAACTTTTCGCCACCGTATCTCGGTCAGAGAGAATGACGCGAACGTTTCTCGTGTTCTCGACAAATTGCGAGATGGCCTTCAGCCACTGCTTGGTTCCCTTCCCGGTGGTCGGAACAGCAAATAATTTGTTGGTAAAATTTTCAACGGCAACCAGAAATCCGGTTGCTCCTTTATTCGACATGAACCAATTTTTGTGAAATTCGGCATAGTCAATTTGATAGACGCCGGGACGCATTACCGTCGCCGACTGAAATTCTGTGCTTTTTCGTGCGTTTGAAAAGTGTGCAGTTATTGGGTGCGTTTGCAAAAATTTGTAAATTTTTTTCTTGGTCACTCCGACGAATTTCTTCAGTCTGGCGTGCTCGTAAAGTTGCTGACCCGTCAAGACGACTCCCTTCTTGTCCAGAGTCTTTTCAAAGTGAGCCTTCAACTTGTCCATTGTTGTCGTCGTCGTCGTCGTCGTTGTCGTCGTCTGCAACATAAGAGATGGGAAACGTGTGAATACCGTCGCTGTGAACGTGACGCTTGAGATTAAAGGGGGCAGCTAGACTCTTGCACTCGTGGGCAATTAGCATCTCTCCGGTGCGAGAAGGTCTGAGACACGAGCGGTGAACGACGACCTTGTCGACAGAGTCCTTGTCGAAGACGACGTTGGGGATGACCTTGGCAATGTTTCTGTTGACCCCCTTGCAACGGGTATAGCAGGTTTTGTTTTTTTGCTCTTCGCGAAATTGGCTGGTGGTGAAGAGACGATAAATTTTCAGCGCTTTGAACAGGCCAACTCGAAAAGTACCCTCCAATTTTAATTTTCCGTGACAGCTTTTTTCTCCAGTCTCGTTGGCGATGATGTCTCCTTCTTGCCACCTCAGCTTCTTGTCAGGCAAGAGGTTGTCTTCCAGGCAGGGATGGGTGAAGCTAAAGATGCAACTGTCCGTGTCCATGTAGCAGAGTTGGGCTAGTCGAGGATCGAGACACTCGAGCAAAAAATTAACGTGACCGAGAATGATGGTTTTTGAGTTGCTCAGAATGGCCACCGCCTTGGAAATGCAGTTGCGAATTTTTTTAGTCACCCCGCTGCTAACCATGGAATAGAGAAAAGAGTATCGGTAGTGAGCCTTCTTTCTCCACTCGCTGGTGGTGGCAATCTTTCTCCTTCTCTTGCCGGCGTTGACGGCAAACGTTTTGTTGCAAGAGTAGGTGTGATCGTATCTGACGGCGGTTACGTTATCCTCCTCGTCGTTGTCGTTGTCCTCCACTTCCATCTGGGCCACCAGCATTTCGGAAACGTCGCCTTGGGTCGGCTGAATTTCGTCTTCGCTGTCAGAATCAAACTCTGATTCGCTCATCCCTCGGGTAAGTTCCTCACCGTTTTGATCGTACCCGTCAAACACCACCGTCGTCTTCTTCGTCGTCGTCGTCGTCGTCGTCGTCGTCGTCG
>JAIXOW010000217.1 GCA_027486615.1 Oxalobacteraceae bacterium
ACCGAGTTGTTTGAGTTTGCGATAAAGATGGGTACGCTCTAATCCAGTACGCTCTGCAACTCGAGTCATGCTGCCACCTTCACGTAGTAAATGATGTTCAAAGTAAGCACGTTCAAAAGCATCACGCGCTTCACGTAAGGGTAATTCAAAAGAAACTCTGAAATCACTACCTGCCGGAGCAAAAGGTGAAGAAGAAATCAAATGTTGAGGGAAATTATTTCCATCATAAGCAGATAAAGGTGAGTCGGATGGTAAGAGGCTATGTTCTTTACTGCCATTTAATTTCTGAGAACCGACTAAAGCACCGCGTGCTAGTTCTGGAGATTTAGATAAACCCTGCTGCACAGTTTTTAATAATTTTTGCAATGAAATTGGTTTTTCAAGAAAATTCATTGCACCTATGCGCGTTGCTTCCACTGCTGTGTCTATGGTTGCATGTCCCGACATCATAATGACGGGGATGGTGAGTAATCCATCTCTTTGCCATTCTTTCAGCAGCGTCACGCCATCGGTATCGGGCATCCAGATATCAAGCAAAACCAAATCCGGTGATTCAGATAATCTGAGTTCACGCGCTTGATTTGCATCTTCAGCGGTACTGACGACATGACCTTCATCGCCGAGGATTTCCGAGAGTAATTCTCGGATTCCCATTTCATCATCAACAACTAGAATGTTCGCCATTACGAGCCTCTTAACGTCAAGGAACTAAGCCATGGACAAATTGTATTTTTAGCAATAATTAATGTCAATTATTTAATTACTTGCCAGCCTTAATAAAAGAATCGAAATAATTGCGCCACTGCCATCTTTTCTGTTCTTGAGCTCAATTCGCCCACCGTGTTCCTCAATAATCTTCTTCACTACGGGTAGTCCTAACCCAGTCCCTTTCGGTTTTGAGGTGACATAAGGTTCAAAAGCACGGCTGATTAATCGTGCGTCAAAGCCAGGTCCATTATCTGTAATCGAGAGCCTGACCGCTGTTTTCATGGAGCCATTCGCTTCTGGATAATGAATAGCTTCAGTCAAAAGCTGGATTTTAGGGCTATGTTCTATTGAATTTGTTTCAGCAATCGCATCTTGTGCGTTCTTAATTAGGTTGTGCATCACCTGCCGTAACTGAGTGGCATCGCCCAAAATGGCCGGTAGAGCAGGGGCAAGCTGAACTTCTATGACATTGGTTTCGATGTCGCCCATGTAGAGCTCAAGAATCTCACTGATTAAGGCATTTAAATCTAAGCTTTCTAAAACCGGCGCAGGAGTTTTCGCATAGTCGCGGAAGTTATCCACCATTTCTTGCATAGCAGTCACTTGTTTGACGATGGTGTTAGTGCCGCGTTCTAGTAAAGCTGCATCATCACCAGCCAGTTTTGCGTGTAACTTCATTTGCAAACGTTCGGCAGAGAGCTGAATAGGTGTCAGAGGATTTTTAATTTCATGCGCTAAACGTCGCGCTACTTCTGACCAAGCAACTAGACGCTGACCAGAGATGAGGTCAGATATATCATCAAACACAACTACATGACCAATACCACTACCTACAGGTAAACGCGAACCACGTGCAAGCAAAGAAATTTGTTCAACTGTTTCATTGGAAGTTTCTTTTAAAGAGAAATCAATTTGTTGTTGCCAATGTTGATCATCTACTTCTTTATCGCGCGCTGCTGTTTGTGCATTCTGTTCAGAGAATGCGCGAATAATAGTCGAAGTAAAAGCAGATAAATCTGTTAAAGCAGAAAATGCCTGCTCTAAAAATGGCGTTAAATCACATTGTAAGATTCGACATGCTGAAGCATTAAATGTCACTAAACGTAATTGACTATCTAATACCATCACACCAGCTGACATATTAGCCAAGACAGATTCTAAATAAGCTTTCGCATCTTCAAGCGCTAAACGATTACGCTCAACGGCATCTTGCGCTTCTGAGAGTTGACGCGTCATAGAATTAAATGACTGCGTAAGTACACCGAGTTCATCTGAGCTAGCCACAATAGGACGAGGTGAAAGATCACCTTCTGCAACTGCCTTTGTACCTTCTGCTAATAATAAGAGTGGCTTAGCAAGATCCGTAGCGAGAAAAAATGCACTCGCCATTGCAGCAAAAATAGTTAAGAGTAAAGTGAGTGTTAAGGTCACTAAATAAAAACGTTTTAAGCCAGATCGCGCTAACGCACGCTCTTGATATTCTCCATAAGCAGAACGTAGTGCTTCAGCATTTGCAGCAAGCTGTGCAGAGACAGGTTGTATGATTTGCAGATAGCGTGTTTGACTGCGTAGTGTGAGTAGTGATCCATCACCACGAATTGCTATTACAACGCGTAAACGTAAAGCTGAAGTCCGTTCAGCATTTTTATCATTCGCATCTGTTTCACCTTCTATCGCACCATAGCCCTCAACAGTGCGTGCACGCACTAACATAGAAGGAGTAGGAAGATCAGGAAGTAAATTAGTGAGATTGCCACTACTCGCAATTAAATTCCCATTGCTAGTGACAACCAAGGCTTCACTGAGCGAACTATTTTCTAATAGCTTAGGCAGCTGATTCATGATGGCGGTATCAGACATTTCTGATAGCTCGCTAGCCAGTGTGCGAGATTTAACTTTGAGATCTTGTAAAGAAGAATCGAGTGCAGAGCGACCTAGGTTTAAACCGGATTCCAATGCAGATTCAACTTTAACGTTAAACCATGATTCAATCGAGCGAGAAACAAACTGCACCGAGACTAAGTAAATCACACTACCAGGTAAGATACCAATTAAAGCAAAGACTAAAACTAATTTGCTCATTAAGCGTGAGCCAAATAAGCCTCGACGATAACGGCCGTATAAGCGCCACAATAAAAAACAAACTAATGAAAATAAAGTGAGAGCGACACTGATATTTGCACCAACTATCCAAGGATAGTATTCATCAAACAACCATGTGTTTTCAGATGCGGAGGCTAAGAGAAAAAGCAGGATACTTACTACTGCTGCCGCGACCAATAAGAGATAACGAACAGTCCGGGTCACTTGCCTTCTGCCTTGAAGCTAAATCGTGACCATTCAGAAGAAAGTTGCCAGTCACCACCACTAATAATACTAATTTGTATAGGTTTAGGTAATTGGCTAGTATCAAGTGCCATGCGTAATGCCACGGTATACATTTCCCCGCGTTTTAAAGCGCCATTTTCTGCAATCAACCAACGACTAGGACGGCGCAACAAAGCCATCACATCTTCCCATTTCACAAAATTTCTATGCAAGCTACCGTCAGTAGAGACGCGATATTGTTTGGTTAGGACGTTATATGAAATACGTATGGAGCGAGATGCAGTAATTGCTTTTTCATCAAACCAATACCAACGTGGTCGAGAGACTTCAACTTGCGTAGTGAAATACAAGGGCACACCACGTATTAAGGCATCCTCTAGCGTTTGTGTGAGCTCGAAAGAAAATTCAGATTTAAGGCGATAGCCTTCTTCCGTCGCCTCAAGACTAGCTTGAATGACTTCTATGCCTTCAGCCGCGTGCGCAGTCAGCGCCGGCGAGAGCGGCAGCAGCAAACAAAAACTAAGAAAAAATCGCAGAATCACACAGAAAAACGGAGCCAGCCCGTAGGGAAAAGTTGATTGATAGTATCAAACTGAAGGCTTTTGGAATAGCGCGTAAAACAAACCATCCTGATCTCGCTCCGCTTGTGACATGGGGAGCATCTGACCAGGCGCAGTTAATCGGATGGCGCCGTGTTTTTGCTCGAAAGATTGGGCTTGTAGAGCGGATTCTTCCGGCCAGAGCGAGCAGGTGACAAATAATAATTTGCCTTCAGGTTTTAGCATCTGCCATAAATTATCCAGAATCCGCGCGGATAGACGGGCAAGTTGACGACTATCTTCAGGTCTGCGCAGCCAGCGTATATCAGGATGACGGCGCACTATGCCAGATGCCGTACAAGGTACATCGGCGAGTATGCGATCAAAAAATTGACCATCCCACCAGAGCTGATTACTAGCATCGCCGGTTACCAGTTGTGCTTGTAGTTGTAAGCGAGTCAGATTCTCTTGTATGCGTTGCAGTCGCTTAGCATCATGATCCAAAGCGAGCAATTGAATATCTGCGCTTTCTAAGAGATGACCTGTTTTACCACCAGGTGCAGCACATGCATCCAACACATGCATGCCATCCGCAATATCACATAGCGGCGCTGCAAGCTGAGCTGCTGCATCCTGTACCGAAACCAAGCCATCCATAAAACCAGGGATGCGCGTAACAGGTAGTGCTTGTTGTAGTCGTATCGCGTAAGGTCCGACTATTGTGGCTTCTATCGCCTGTTCTTGTAACAACTGGCGATAAGCTTCAGTCGTGATTTTGCGGCGGTTAACACGCAATGTTAACGGTGGCGGCTGATTACCTGCTGCGAGAATATTTTCCCAATCATGCGGCCAATCGCGCTGCATTTTATGAATCCACCAATCAGGATAATTCCAACGCGAAGATAAATGCTGACTTAAGTCTGTTAATAATTTATCGCGTTCTCTTAAAAAACGTCGTAACACGGCATTGACTAAACCTTTTGCCTTAGCGAGTTCTTGATCTTGACTAGCAGCGGTGACAGCTTGATCAACGATGGTATGCGTAGCGTAAATCGGTGTGGCATCTGAGAGTAAAGACAGCGCACAACACAAGAGCGTTTTTAATCGAGCCTGTTGTGGCGGTTGCGGCATGAGAGCAGCAAGACATTGTTGCGCTGCGCCCCAATTACGCATGCTGCGATACGCTAAATCTTGTATCGCACCACGTGTTTGTGGTGTGGCATGATGCGATTCAAAAACCTGCGCTAAGGCGCGCGGCAAAGCCATACCTGCTTCTACTAGTGCTAATGCACTAGCAGCACCAGAGAAAGCTTCGGAGAGTGATGCAGATTTAGAAGGTTGAGACAAAAGAGAATAAAAGAATTAAGTAAGACTATGCATTAGCCAGTGTTTTACATCAGCGAAAACAGCATCTGCATCAGCAGGAAGTTCATTAAAAATTTCATGATAGAGCTGAGCATAACGATGCTTAGTCCCAATTTTATCAGTCAAGTGTGAGAAAAATTCATCACTACCGCGTGCATCAACTAAATGATCTTGTCCGGCAAAAACTAATAACACTGGAATATCAATTTGATCGGCATCTCTTTGCACTACCTCTATCGATGACAGCATATTATTTAATAAGCGAGAAGTAATTTTGTTGTGCACTAATTTATCTTCGCTATATGCTTCTTCCACTTTTCTATCATGCGAAAGATAGTGACGCTTCAAGCCATTTGGTACACGCAGTCCTGGCGCGATTGCACTTAATGTTTTTAGTAATACTTTTTGCGATCCCGTCAGCGGCAATGCTAGTGCTGGTGATGAAAGAATTAATCCACTGATAGGCAAACGCTTAGTCACTGCAAAATACGCAGCAAATAAACCACCCATGCTGTGACCAAGTAGCAAAGGTTTTTCAGTGAGCGATAGTCCTGTATTAATCCAATCTTCCATCACCAAGGCGGCATCATGAATAAATGTATCCGGCTCAGGAATATCACCACGTGATCCAGAAGATAAACCATGACCACGTTGATCATAGATACGTACTGCATAACCTAGCTTGCAAAAAAATTCAGCAACATGAAGATAGCGTCCACTATGCTCGCCTAGTCCATGCATGATCATCACGCCGGAACGACCAGGCTTAGTGGGCTGAAAGTCGCGCACATGCAAGCTGCCGCCATTTGAAATAGGCAGAGTTGATTCAATCATTGTAGAAGCATTCATAGCGTTCATCATACTCCCCACATGATTAGTGATTGGTCTCGTTTTGCAGCGCGCATCATTTCAAGCAAAGGAAAAGCCCGCACTGAAAAACCGACTGATTGCATAGCTTGATCATGGCTAACATGTTCATCTTCGATATCAGGTTTTGCGATATGCATATTTTTTTGTCTTGCAATCTCAGCTTCTAATTTTAGTATGGCATCTGGCATTTCATCGGCTGAAATCACGCCTCTTTCACTGAGTTTACCTAATAAATGTAATATAGGTTCTGCATGCTGTTGATACATGAGTACATCAGCAGCAGCTTTGGATTTAAAAGTAATCAGCATAGTTATAAAATAAAAATCAAGGTTGAAAATTAAGGTTGATTTGAGCGCATAGCAAGAAAGTATGATTTAAGATGAAATTGATTCAGCACGGCTCTTAACAAAAATAATCAGCACAGCTAATTGCAGGAGTACATATAAACCCCAGCTTAAGCGCATCGCATCTGATTGTGACCAGCCTTGCATCATAAATAGATCAATCAATAATCCTATACCCCATTGAATCGAAAATGCACCAATAAATAAAGTTAAGTTGAATGCACTATTGGCTCGCCCTGCTTGTTGTGGAGGAAAAGCAAGACTGACATGCATTTGCGCTAAGGTGGTAACCGTTATGAGTATCGCAAATGGTACCCATAGTATCCAACTCCAGCTTGTTACATAGAACACCATCAGCGCTTGCACTATCACCGCGCCAGCTAATCCAATTGAAACAGCTTGCAATACAGGTATACCTGGTTTGTCATTGAATGAGACATAACGCGGTGCCCACCACGATAAAACTAAGTAGGAAAGTAACAGAGTGAAGTTAAATAAAAATAAAACTTGCGAGGTTTGATCTAACGATAAACCTAATACACGCACCATCCATGGACCAGCCCATAAGGTTTGCATAGCCATGAAACCACCCTGATGAATCGCGCCCAACAATGCCATGCGACGAAAATACGGGCTAGCGAAAATTGCACTATATCCAGTGGTCAGTGATGCAGTATCACCAGTTGTATTATCCCGTTGCGACGCTAACTGCCTTGCATTTATTTCAGTTTCAATAGGTTTTAATTTAAAAAATAATAAAGCAGTGGCAAGCAAAATTAATCCCGACATAATCCAAAACACACCACGCCAACTAATGATGGGAATAATGGCAGCAACGGGCATGGTGGTTGTAAGAGCACCGCAGGTACCAAACACCAACATCCAACTACCTAATTGGCTTTGTCGTTCAGCGGGGTACCAAACTCGATATGCTTTAAGTGGCGCCATTAAACAAGAAGAAACGCCTATACCTATCATGGCGCGTCCTATCCACAGACCAGTTAATGTTGAGCTCATAGCAAAGATTGCAGCGCCTACGGCTGCAAATAAAAGCAGAGCTGATTCAGTACGCCTTGCACCATATTTATCTAACCAGCTTCCCAAGGGCAGCTGCATACTTGCAAAGCCAAGAAAATAAGCCGAAGTTAATAAGCCCAGATCCGCATTACTGAGTTGTAGATCTTCCATTAGTGCAGGTGCAATCACTGCATTGATAGCGCGAAATGCATAAGACAGTACATACGCTGCCGCAAAAATTAGCACGACACGATGCCCTACTTTGCCCTCTAGATAAGGCATAGTCATAGTCGTATTAATTCAACTTAAAGGAAGTGAGAAAAGTCTCGATTGCATCGGGCGGAAATTTTTTTTCTGGCCCCAATGCAATCACTTGATGTACCCACAGGTCTTTACTTACAAAACGTGCTGCTAGCAGCAGAGGTTGCGCTGTATTTCCAGCATGACCTTGAGCGATGATTTGCGTAGCGGTGACATTGCCTTCCATCTTAATGATTTTTTTCTCACGCACTTGACCTTGAATATTTTTAATCATGGCAAATTGCATAGCGTTGAGTGCAGCTTCGGTTTTAGTTTTGTCAGATAACTTTATGCTACCCACCGCAAAATTAACCCCATCTACTTCAGCTGCTGTCATCAACATTGTTACTTCCATTTCATTTAAAACGATGTTGCGTGAGTGGCTTGCCGGTTTATCAGGTAAGAGAACAGAAAAGGGTGCGTCATTACTTTTTACTTCGCGCCAGTTCCAATGAGAACTACAAGCTAGAGAAGTAAATAAAATAAAGAAACTGAGAAAAATTCGCCGAATCGGTAGGTGAGGAGTGCGCATAGATGAGATGGTATCAGTACCAGAGCATACTGGCAGTAAGAGTTGGGCAGGAATAGCTTAATGAAGATGAGGTAATGCGCGTCTATATTGAATTGCAACAGCGATATGTTGGGCATCAATTTGATCAGCATGTGCTAAATCAGCAATAGTGCGGGCAACTTTTAACACTCGATGATAGGCACGTGCAGACCAATTCAACCGTCGTATTGCATCACGCAATAATTTTTCTGCATCATTTGTAGGCTGACAAAATTGCGCAATATCTGCAACCCCCAACTGAGCATTCGCCTTGCCTTGACGTTGATATTGTTTATCTCTGGCTAAAACAACTCGCTCGGCAATTTGTGTAGAAGATTCTTCCTTGTTTGAGCGCATTAATTCTTCTTCGGTCAGTGCAGCAACTTGAATTTGTAAATCAATACGATCTAATAAAGGACCAGATATTTTTCCCTGATAGCGCGCAATACCATCAGGTGTGCAACGACAAGCGCGCGTTGCGTGACCGAGATAACCGCAGGGGCAAGGATTCATTGCAGCGATTAATTGAAATTGACAGGGAAATTCTGCTTGACGCGCTGCACGCGAAATTGTAATGCGCCCTGTTTCCAAAGGCTCACGCAACACTTCTAAGACTTTCTTATCAAACTCAGGCAATTCATCTAAGAACAGTAAACCGTGATTGGCGAGAGAAATTTCACCCGGTCGAGGAATACTGCCGCCACCTACCAAGGCCACACCAGATGCTGTGTGATGGGGTGAACGAAATGGACGTTGGCGCCAACGCGCCAGAGAAAAACTACCTGTGAGCGATTGCACAGCCGCCGATTCCAAGGCTTCTGCTTCACCCATAGGGGGCAAAATACTAGGCAAGCGTGTGGCCAACATTGATTTACCAGTGCCGGGTGGCCCCACCATCAATACGCTGTGCCCACCTGCTGCTGCAGTTTCCATAGCGCGTTTTGCCTGAGCCTGCCCTTTTACCTCTGAAAAATCTGATGTTGAGCAGGGCGTAAACAACACGGTATTTTTATAGCGCGCTAACTTCGCTTCCGGCTGACTTGCCGCTAAATGCGTGTAGACCTCTAATAGAGTGCGTGCAGGATAAATCACTGCTTCAGAAATCAGCGCGGCTTCAGCCGCATTTGCAGTTGGCAAGATAAAGGCACGGACTAAGCCGCTGTAACTGCTAGATCGATACATGGCATACGTCATCGCCAATGCAGCACGTATGGGACGAAGTTCGCCTGACAAAGACAGCTCGCCAGCAAATTCATAATGGGATAAATCAGGCGCATGTAATTGGCCAGAGGCGACCAAAATACCTAAGGCAATCGCTAGATCGAATCGCCCTGATTCTTTAGGTAGATCAGCTGGCGCTAAGTTAACCGTGATGCGCCGTGCCGGAAATTCAAAGCCAGTGTTTAAGAGAGCAGCGCGAACTCTGTCTTTAGATTCTCGGACTTCTGTATCGGGCAATCCGACTATCGTAAATGTGGGCAGCCCATTTGCTAAATGTACTTCGACCGTTACCTCGGGCGCTTCCATGCCCGCTAAACCTCGGCTTTTAAGTACAGCCAGCCCCATAGATTTAGAAAAACTGGGTCATCAGGATTTTTTCTGCGCTTCTAATTCAGCCACGCGAGCTTCTAATTGCTCGAGTTTTGCGCGTGTTCTAGCCAAAACTTCGGTTTGCACATCAAATTCTTCGCGAGTCAGCAGGTCTAGCTTGGCAAATCCCTGACTCATCAGGGCTTTTAAGTTCTTTTCTAAGTCTGCAGCGGGCGATTGCTGCATTAATTGACCAATTTTTGATTGAAGTTCGTTGAGTAGGCTGGCTTTATTCATAGGGTTTGGGCTAAGGTGACAGCGCACCACTTTGGCGCAATTGCGCTGTCATGGTGCAATAATAGTGGGCTCTGATTGCTGGATTTAAACCGAATGCACTTTGCTTGGGTGAAATGATAAGGCAATTAGAGTTCATTGGTTGGCATGGGTTCTGCTTAGTGGTTATCAGCACACACTACATCAGTGGGCAACATGTCTCTACAAACTTTATACAAAGGACTCTCATGAAAAAAATTATTATCGCGAGCGCAATCGCTGGCATTTTTGCTGGTCAAGCTGCTTATGCAGCAGACGCAGCACCTGCTTCAGATCACGCTGTTTCGTTTAACTTGGGCGTGACTAATGATTATCGTTTTCGCGGTATTTCGCAAACACGTATGAAGCCTGCTATCTCTGCTGGTGCCGACTACACACACAATCCTACCGGTTTATACGTCGGTACTTGGGGTTCAAATGTAGAGTGGTTGAAAGACAATACTGGTGATTTAAGTGATGCAAGTTTAGAGTTAGATCTCTACGGTGGTAAGCGTGGTGAAATCGGTGGTTTTTCATATGACGTAGGTGCTATTCGCTACTACTATCCATCAAATAAATTTCACCTTGCACGTTATCCAAGTGCCAACACTACCGAGGTATATGGTCAAGTAGGTTATGGCCCTGTCTATATTAAATATTCACAAGCAGTTACTAAATTTCTTGGCTGGGCA
>JAIXOW010000373.1 GCA_027486615.1 Oxalobacteraceae bacterium
GCGCTTTGGCTTAGATGGTCGTAGCTTTGTGATGCTATTGATGGGATTTGGTTGTAATGTACCTGCATTAATGGGAACGAGAGTCATACGTTCACGCGGATTACGACTCCTAACCATGTTGATTATTCCATTTTCATTATGCTCAGCGCGTATGCAGGTGTTTGTATTTTTTATCGCTGCCTTATTCACAGCGCATGCTGCACCATTGGTTTTGTTTTCACTCTACATCGCTAGCATCATCGCAGCGATGTTGACTTCATTAATTTTCAAACGTCGCTATGTGAATAACGATCCCTTCATTATAGAAATGCCGCCTTATCGTTTACCGACAATACGTCAAATCATCGTTAGAGGTACAGCGGAAGTAGGACATTTTCTAAAACGCGCTACACGCTTTATCGTGGCGGGTGTCGTATTGGTTTGGTTATTAACCAACTTCCCACAAGGTGTTGCTGCAGGTGGACCAGAAACGTGGGCTGGACAAATTGGCGCGCTGTTAGATCCTTTATTAAGTCCCTTAGGAATTGATCCTAAATTAACCATTGCTTTAATCTTTGGCTTTGTCGCCAAAGAAATCGTGATTGGATCATTAGCTGTTATTTATGGTCAAGAAGGTGATGCATTGATTAATTCCATCACCCATCAAATCACGTGGATACAAGCCTATAGCTTCATGCTTTTTTCACTCATCTACACGCCTTGCTTATCCACCATCGCAACTATACGAACAGAATCTAAGAGCTTGAGCTTTAGTATCTTGGCAGTGGTATGGCCATTAGTCTTAGCATGGTTAGTGAGTTTTATTTTCTATCAAGTCGCTATACGGTTCTTTGTCATTTAGGAACCAATAGCATAACGACTTCGTCTGCAATAATTTGAACAATTATTCCATCGATTACGTTTCTTACTCACCGTATCGACAAGATTACTCAACAGGATGCAGCTTCACCAATTCTAATTTCACCATTCCGGATAGGATGGCAGGGCGGCAAGACGCTTCAAAGTCTTTTCTATATTCACTAGGTGCTCTCCAACCGCGCTTACGCCACAAGCTCTGCACATCGCTTTTCTGTTTTTTCATAGCCAAGCTAGCCATCTGATTAATCATTGGATTGATATAAGCCAGAGTCGGTTTCATCATGTTATCTCCTTGATAATTTCGAAAGAATGACGGCAAACTGCCGATCACTAATACTGTATGAATATACAGCATAAATCAAGTCAATTTCTCAAAATTATTCAAGAATATCTAGTCATTATAGCAAGACCGAATTTAGCTCTGTAGTAGAGGCGAATCGTTAAGTTATTGTATTAAAACAATAATTTATATTGCTCAAACGAAGTAAGGGACGGTAAGCGTCATTGATGACAGACGGACGATTGCGCTGCGCTAATCACCCCTGTGCAGACAAACATATTGAGCACAAAGAATTCAATTAGGTTTTGTAGGAACGATGAGCAAGGCGTAATCGTTCGGGGCTGATCGACCAAATCATTAAAGTAGTAGAAATGATCCTATGCAGTACCGCATTAAATTCGGTATGTGCTGCAGATAACAGACCAAGCCAATGTAAGTTGCTAATCCTGTTTGAGTTAATGATGGTCAGTTCAATGCACTTTTAATTCTAATCGGTCTGACTCCACACTGGTCTAAGCAAAAAGCAGTATTACCTAAACCAGTGTTTTGAATGAATATGAATTAACTAAAATATTTTCGCTTGTCTTTCATCATTTTTTTCAGCTCAGAAATTGAAATTTGTGAAGTATCGTGAATCCTGAGTAAGAAATTAGGCGATATAACGGTTTTCTTATGGCGTAACTTACTGATATGTGATGGTGAGAATCCAAATTTCTTACTAAATGAAAGGTCATTCTTCAAATTAAATAAAGTCATTAGTCGGTCAAGCAAATCAGAAGGTGAATAAGCTGGGTAGTCTTTGTGGGTTTTCATTTTTATCGCCTCTAATAAATTAAATAAAATTAAAAATCACCAAATAAAAAATTCTATTAAAAAAAGAAAATAATTAAATTGAATAATATTTAAATTTGGCGTTAAGTAAAAATAATTAAAAGATTAAAGTGGGTCTGTGCTCTTAATAACAAAAGAATTTTAAAAAATTAAAAAACTATGAGTAATAAATAAAAACTAAATATTAGTTATTAGTTAGATATCAAACAGACTCTAGTCACCCGAAAATTGGACTATTAGTGCGAGATGAGTACAGATTACTCAATCCGATCTGTAGTCATTCTCATTTAATAGATAAACAATTTTAGGAGCATGAAATGAACTATTCGTATATAAAAATCAGAGAATTTTTATTAGATGAACGTGGTGCAACAGCAGTTGAATACGGACTGATGGCAGCATTAATTGCTGGTGTAATTATTACAGCAGTTACAACTGTGGGTACTGATCTTAATTCTGTATTTACTAAGATTGGCACCAAGCTAACATCAGCTGCTGCAGCAATGCCTTAATTTTTTAAGTAATTAGCATGTCATGAATGACATATGCTGATTTATTAATTCATGACGTGCTTCCTCTAAAAAAATGACTGCTATCTTTGATATAGAACTACCACTTATAAATCTTGTGGGATTAGTTGCGACTGTGATTCCAGCTGCATGGAATGATTATAAAAAATGGCGAATACCAAATTTACTCCTTTTATGGAGTGCATTGGGTGCTATTTTGCTAGCAATATTTTTACCAAATGGTATAGGTGCTGCTGCTAGTTTGCAGGGTGCAATGGTTGGTTTTTTTATGTTTCTTCCACTTTATCTTATTAGAGGTATGGCAGCAGGAGACGTAAAGTTATTAGCAACGTTGGGATTATATTCTGGTCCAGTTTTTATCACTGGAATTGGATTGCTTAGTATGTTGGTAGGTGGAATTTGGGCTTGCATTATTTTGCTCTCATATTCGAATTCATTTCAGATTATAAAAATATGGCTACATAGTTTAGTCAATAATTATCTTTACATTCCTACAAATTATAAATTCAAAGAGAATTTTTATTATTCTGGTAGTGAGCTAATACCTTATGGAGTAGTAATTGCAATCGGTTGTATCTCTATGATTTTTATTAATTATTAAAAATTTCATATTTGAATTTTAATTTTAAAAATATCAATGAAAAAATATAAAACATTAATTGTATTAGTAATAGCTCTAGTCGCAGGTTCTCTGTCTGTAGTGTTGGCATCGCAGTGGTTAACAAATCAATCAAATGGTGATGTAGTTCAAGTAGCAGTTGCTATGCATGATATTGGACCTGGTCAGCGTTTAAATCGTGAAATGATAAAAATGGTTGAATGGCCATCAAAGAGTATTCCTATTGGTGTTACGCATGAAATCACAAAGTTAGAAGGTCGCGTTTTAAAAAATAGTATTTTGAAGGATGAGCCTATTTATTGGTCGCGACTCGCACCTGCTGGAACAGCAGGAGGACTGTCCGCAGTCATTGCTGAAGGATACAGAGCTATTACTGTTCGTGTAAATGATGTGGTTGGTGTGGGTGGATTCGCATTACCTGGAAATTATGTGGACATCATTGTAAGTACGCAAAATGATGAGGAGAAAATTGGTTCTAAAGAAAAAAATATATCAAAAATTATTTTAGAAAGAATTTTAGTATTAGCAATCGCTCAAGAGATAGGGCGTGATGATACCAAGCCTAAAGTAGTGAACGCAGTGACTTTAGAGGTGACGCCAGAACAAGCAGAAAAACTAGACGTGGCGAGAAGCGTAGGAAATTTATCCCTAGTATTACGTAATCAAGTTGATTTTGGTCCTGGTGTGACAAAAGGTGAAACTAAGGAAAGTATATTAGGAAATGGAATTTCAAAACCGATACAAGCAGTTCAAGTTTCTTATCCAATTAAAAAAGAAAATAACAAAAAAAATATTAAGAATGAGAAAAACTTAGAGATAGAAAAAAACTGCGTCAATGTGATTAGTGGATTTCATGAATCCAGCGAATGCTTCTAATACGATTAATTTATAAAATTCAAGGATTAGCATGCATCTATTACTACAAAAAAGAATATCAGTCTTATTGATTCTCATATCAAATATGGTATGGAATAACAACACTTATGCAGAAGTTGTAGGTACTAATCAGGTCGATAAAAGTAATAAAGAAAATAGAAAAAATGAAATAAATAAAAAATTAATACCTGCGTTTAGCTGTAGTAAAGAATTCCTTCAGTCTGAAAATATTTCTTTAGGTTTAGGAAAATCAGTCGTGTTGCCCTTATCGGAGCCGATAGTCAATCGTACTTTAGGTAATCCTGGTGTTGTACATGCCATGCTGGTTTCATCAAATACGATGTATCTAGTCGGGTTAGATATTGGTACAACCAATATGATCATGCAAGGTAAAAGCGGTCAATGCAAAACCTTAGAAATAGCGGTTGGTATAGATCCTTCTGCGCTACAAGAAAAATATAAAGAATTAATGCCGGAAGAAAAAGAAATTAAAGTGATCGCAGCGGCGGATAGTCTAGTTCTCAGTGGTACGGTAACTGATTCGATTGCTGTTGTTAAGGCAGTTGATATAGCAAATGCTTTTGTCCGTCGTCCCTTAGTTATGAACAGTATTGCAATTAGAGATGGTGTGGTGGGGCCATCTGGGATGCCATCAATTAGTAATGCAGGTGGGAACACAATACTGCAGCAACAAAGAGTAATTAATCTATTGGGAGTAGGAGCTGCACAGCAGGTCATGCTTGAAGTAAAAATAGCAGAAGTGTCCAAAACTCTCCTTGATAAATTAGGTGTAGGAGTTGCGGGTAGTCCAAGTAATGGATCATATACATGGGGTGTGGTTTCAAATTTTTTATCAGGGACACTAGGTGGAAATGTTTCCGTAACTAGATCAACTGGTGCCAATGTCACACTCGAAGCTGAAAAGAAAGACGGATTAGTCAAAATACTCGCTGAGCCTACAGTGATGGCCATTAGTGGTCAGGAGGGTAGCTTTTTAGCTGGTGGCAAAATATTGATACCTATTGCTCAGGATTCTTTACTTGGTACTAATCGCGTTACTTTAGAAGAAAAAGAATTTGGTGTGGGGCTGAAATTCACGCCAACTGTTTTATCAGGCGGAAGAATCAATCTCAAAGTTGCACCTGAGGTTTCTGAAATATCCCGTGAAGGAATCGGTATTAGTACTTCTGGCGGTACCAGTCGTGCCATTCTTCCCTTAATCACTACGCGTAGGGCATCCACAACAGTTCAGCTCATGGATGGACAAAGTTTTGCAATAGGTGGATTAATTAAAAACAATACCACTGCAAATATAAAAGCTTTTCCAATCTTGGGTGAAATCCCCATTATTGGCATGCTATTTAGAAGTAGTGATTTTCAGCAGGATAGAACGGAGTTGATATTTATAGTTACACCACGATTAGTAAAACCATTAGCTGTCGCATACAAACTTCCTACTGATGGATTACAAGATCCAACACGAATTGATTTATTTGTTGATGGAAAGCTTGAAGGAAAAGCACCACCAAATAAACCTTAAATGATTTTCTATTGAAACGGAATTTTTATGATGACAAGAAATAAAAAAATAAAGGCAAATTTATCGCAGAGTTTGCTTTATTTATGTTTCATCATTTTGTCAGGCTGTTCTATAACAACTGCAAAGTGGGATGATCAATTTGGGACTTCGACCCGCCAAAATATGTATCAGCAAATTATTGATCCGCTTGCAGGGAATAAACAAAGTACAGGATATGCATTAGATGGGAGGGTAGCGAAAGAAGTTATAACGCGTTATCAAAATTCATATAAAGATCCAGCGCCAGAAAGTAATAATTTTACGATAGGCGTAGGTAAATAAAAATCTAAAGCAAGTCTATTAGTTAGCTGATAGAAAAATGTTTTTAAAAAATTATTGATAAGATATGAAAAATATTATTGTTTTAACTAAAAATGAATTACTTAATAAAACTATACAAAAAATATTTGCAGAGAGAAATTCCGCAATTAATATAGGTTTTGTGAGTCTATCGGTAACGCCAGAAAAATTACATGAAATTGCATCTGAAGCTGATTTATTCATATTAGATTCATCGGATGATGAAAGTAATACCGAACTTACTTTAAGTCTAATATCAGAAAAATATCCAACTACGCCAATTATTTTATTGACGCCAAATCAATCACAAATATTACTATTACAGGCTATTCGACATGGTGTACGGGAAGTCGTTAATTTGCCTTTAAAAGAAAAGGAATTAAACGCGGCAATCAATAAAATAGAAAAAAAACTAAAATTTGTTCAAGATAAAGGTGGAAAAATTCTTTCGTTCTTATCTTGTAAAGGAGGGAGTGGAGTAACATTTTTATCGGCTAACACTGCTTATGGATTAGCTGAATTAGCAAAGAAAAATACACTACTTATAGATCTTAACTTACAGTTTGGTGATGCTGCACTATATATATCGGATCAAAAGCCAGTAACAACCTTAACTGATGTATGTAGAGAAATAAATCGTTTAGATGCTGATTTATTAGAATCAAGTTTAATACGAGTTACACAAAATTGTGGTGTATTAGCGGCCTCAACACATATCAATCTAGATCAGGAAATCAACCCTGAACAAATAGACATAATTTTAGATTTGGCTAAAAAGCATTATGAATTTGTCCTAATTGATTTAGGTAGACAATTAAATAGTGTTTCATTACGAGCACTAGATAAAGCAGATATTATTTTTCCAATACTACAGCAAACCTTACCTTATTTGCGCGATGGTAAGCAGTTAATTGATATGTTTATTTCTTTTGGATATCCAAAGGAAAAAATAGAAGTAATTATTAATAGGCAAAAAAATGATGCGACAGTCACAATAAAAGATTTAGAAAAAACCCTGTCGCATGAAATAACACACAAAATGCCTAATAATTTCGAGGTAGTTAATAATTCTATTAATCTTGGTGTTTCACCTCTTGAAGTTTCAAAAAATAGCAATCTTTCAAAAAGTTTGATTGAATTCATTCGGCATTTATCAGAATTTCCAGTTGCGCCGAATAATGGATTAATTCGACGTTTATTCAATTTTCCACCAATATTAGAATAAAGCTATTTTGCTTAATAGAGAACATAACTTTACTCATGATCAAATGAGGAATGCAAATGTCTCCTATATAGATTTGCGTAAGAAATTACAAAAATCTTTATTTGAGAAAATTGATTTAGATCGAATGAAAGATCTTAGTGTAGAGCAATTTAAAATTGAGTTATCACTTCTAGTTGAGAAAATCATACAAGATGAAAGTATGGTTATTAATCAAATTGAAAAAAGAAAACTCGTCTTAGATATGCAGCATGAAATGATTGGGTTGGGGCCACTAGAAATTTTATTAGAAGATCCTACTATTTCAGACATTCTCGTCAATACATCAGAAAAAATTTATATAGAAAGAAAAGGAAAGCTAGAGCTAACACCAATTGTCTTTCAAGATAATCAGCATTTGCTTCGAATTATAGAAAAAATTGTATCAAGAGTGGGAAGACGCGTTGATGAGTCGAGTCCTATGGTTGATGCACGATTACATGATGGGTCGCGAGTTAATGCCATCATTCCTCCTATAGCAATTGATGGACCTATTTTATCTATACGGCGATTTTCTAAAATCCCATTACGTATGGGGGACTTATTGTCCTTAGGTAGTTTGTCTATAGCTATGTCTAAGCTTCTGATTGCGATTTCTGAAGCTAAGTTAAATATTTTGATATCAGGTGGCACTGGAAGTGGAAAAACTACGCTATTAAATGTACTTTCTGGCTACATTCCACATAGCGAGCGGATTATCACGATAGAGGATGCTGCTGAGTTACAGATGCAGCAACCCCACGTTGTTAGGCTTGAGACAAGGCCACCTAATATAGAAGGGAACGGTGCAGTCACTCAGCGCGCATTAGTGAGAAATGCACTTCGTATGCGTCCAGATAGGATTATTTTAGGTGAAGTTAGAGACAGTGAGGCCTTCGATATGCTACAGGCAATGAATACCGGACACGAAGGCTCACTTGCAACCATTCATGCGAATTCCGCAAGAGATGCGTTATCACGCTTAGAAAATATGGTGGGAATGGCAGAGTCAAACTTATCGCAAGCCTCTACCAGACAGCAAATATCATCTGCTATAACAGTCGTTATACAAGTCATGCGATTAATTGATGGTGGACGCCGTATTGTCAGCATCCAAGAGCTTACAGGTATGGAAGGTGAGATTATTACGATGCAAGAGATATTTGCATTTAATCGAGTTGGTGTAGATGAATTTGGCAAAGTTGTTGGCAACTTTAAAGCAACTGGAATATGCCCCCAATTTCATAAGCGATTTAAAGAATTTGGCATTAGCCTATCTGAATCAATTTACGATCCTAATAATAAAGAATATTAAAAAAAATATGGAGACTAATCTCTATCTCATCTCTGGACTTTTATTCATTACAGTCGCACTGACTATCGAGGGTCTGTGGAACTGGTGGTTATCAACCAGTAGTCAAGAAGCAAAGAGAATGATTAAGCGATTAACTATCGTAGAAGAAAAAAATGATAAAAATGCTCTAAATAATACACTTTTAAAAGAGAGAAATTATTCAAAAATAATGTATCTACATTTATTTTTAGAAAAAATACCTGGACTAAAAAAACTAGATTTACAGCTACAAGAATCTGGACTGCTATGGCAAATAGATAAATATATCGCTATCACTTTATTATTCATACTAGTAGGATTTTTATCTATCTTCATTCCAATCATTAATTTCAACATTGCCATCGTAATAGGTTTTTTATCAGGATGGCTTCCCTATTTATATATACTCAAAGCACGTGCAAGACGCTTGCGTGACTTCAATAATCAATTACCAGAAGTGGCAGATTTAATTGGACGTAGTCTGAGAGCCGGTCATGCATTCTCAGCAACGATACAAATGGTAGCTTCTGAAATGGCTGATCCAATTGCGTCTGAATTTAGATTACTTTCAGATGAAATAAATTATGGTGTGCCTTTTATCCAAGCGCTGCAAAATTTAGCAAAGCGTATTCCATTAACTGATTTGCGATATTTAGTTATCGCAGTTTTGATTCAGCGCGAAACTGGAGGCAATTTAGCAGAGCTAATGAGTAACCTAAGTTCTTTAATGCGACAAAGAATTAAATTAGCAAGAGAGGTCAAAACACTGTCTGCAGAAGGACGTATCTCAGCTTGGATACTTACTTTATTGCCAATAGTAGTTTTATTATTTCTGAGCATCTTCAATCCAGAATATGTAAGACAATTTACTAATGATCCGGCAGTGATCGAATTAACGCTTCTATCTCTTAGTATGATGT
This sequence comes from Oxalobacteraceae bacterium, assembly GCA_027486615.1. Classification (GTDB taxonomy): domain Bacteria; phylum Pseudomonadota; class Gammaproteobacteria; order Burkholderiales; family Burkholderiaceae_D; genus Pernthalerella. Next base: position 9,367 of record JAIXOW010000373.1, read on the forward strand.
GTGTAGGGGGATTATGGATGAGAAAAATTATTAATATTCGTAATTAACTCACTGACAATTAAGGAAATTATTGTGACGATATCAACAAACGTATTTCTATTGATAGTCTTTATTACAGCTTCAAGTATAGCTATTTTAGTAGGGTCAATGTTTATACCGAAAAATTTAGAGAACCGATTATTATTAAATAAAAAAATTAATAATCTAGTAGATAAAAATGGTAACTTTTTTGAAAAAATGATCAATAAGTTTGAGTTTTTACTCAGACCCTTAACAAAATTATCTCAACCAGATAAAAACTCGAATCCCAGTCAACTTAAAATTAATTTTTTACGTGCAGGTTGGAAAAGCGCGTCAACCATTCCAATCTTTTATGGAATAAAAACGCTACTAGCCCTTACATTTCCATTTTTTATATTTATAGCTGCGGTGAATAATTTAATTATTCAACCTAAAAATGTGATTTTTATATTTGCCATTATTACTTCAGCTATTGGCTACTATATACCTAATGTTATAAGGGCTCATTATATTAAGAAAAGACAACAAGAAATTTTTGATAATCTACCCGATGCACTAGATCTTTTAACTATCTGTGTTGAATCAGGTTTGGGTTTGGATCAGGCTATAGCACGTGTTGCTAAAGAAATGCATCTCACTAGCGTAGCGCTTTCGGAAGAATTAGAGGCAGTATTAATGGAAGTTAGATCTGGATTTTCCAAAGAACAAGCATTTAGAAATTTATCATTAAGAACTGGCGTATTAGAAATAGAGCTATTAACTGCAATGTTAATTCAGACTGAAAGATTTGGTACCAGCATCGGAGAATCGCTTCGTATTCATTCAGAAAACGCTAGAACGAAAAAAAGACAAAATACTGAGGAAGCTGCAGCAAAAATAGCGATTAAGTTATTGTTTCCATTAATTTTCTTTATTTTTCCTACACTTTTAATGGTTTTGCTTGGACCAGCTATATTGCAAATAGTAAGAGTACTGCTGCCAGCTTTTTCATCTTCATAAAATTATTAATAAATTAAATGATGAAACAGAAAATCAGATAAATTATTTAATGAATGTAATCATAATCAATCCTTAGTTTGTGAATTTTTACTTTGTTGACCATTCATTTTCTGTTGTAAGAAGCTTGGTATATTACTTTCTACTTTATTGTCTAGATTTCTATTCAGATTATGTATAGTCGATAATTCCCCAATTAATTTACTTGATACTAAAGCATAATTCTTTATAAAATCAGTATTTTCTTTGCGTATAGTTGAAAATTCTTTTATCCAATCTGAAATATCAGATTCAGATTGTGACCGTATATCATTTAGTTGTTCACTAAATATTTCAAATAAATTCACTTCTTGATTAATAGGTATTTTTATATTTGTTTGATTTCTCATTAAACTAATATTTCTTATACCTAAATTATGCATGTGTGTACTTATTTTTTGTAAGTGGAGCAATGTTAAATTAATAGAATTTTGATAATAATCTAGTGTCAGATGAATTACTGGCGAAAGTGGACTAGTCATTCTTTATCCCTTTGAGTTAAAGAATGTAAAGCCTATTGTTAATTCTATTTTATGTCTGTAGTCATACGCACATTAGGTAGGGTATTTTATCGCTGCTATAAATAGTTGTTAAATACAATAGTATTAAATCTTATAAACTATTAGTTCAATTCAAATCATTCTCATTCACATTCATAAAATATCAATTACCCGGTTTTCTATTTGATTCATATACTTTAAAGCTTACCTTAGTTATTTATATATACATGATTTAAATTTATTTATCTTTATAAATAGCTTAATCCCAAATAAAAGCGCACCCTATTGTAACTAATGGTTTTTAATTAGTAAGGAGTTATGTTTGATAGCAAGCTTACAAGCATCTTTGACTATTGCACAATTAATACTTATTAATAGATTGTAATACTCGTTAAGAAATAACATTCCAGTCGCATGAATCAATGATAAATAGATAGGAATTGTGTATATGCATATGGCTGAATTATTTAGACCACCAAGTTCACCTCGGATCATTAATCGTAGTGATAACTTATTGACAGATACGTTCACTGAAAATGAATGGGATACTTTACTGCCACATATTAGTATGGTTGAGCTTAAAGTAGGCGATGTCTTATTTAAATCTGGTGAAACTCAAAAGCATGTTTATTTTCCAATTGATTCAATTATTTCTTTAATGTGTGAATTGGAAAATGGAGAGGGATCAGAGTTTGCACTTATTGGAAATGAAGGATTAGTTGGATTATTTGTTTTTACTAGCAATCTAACCACATCAAGTTATGGCATTGTTCAGTGCAAAGGTAGGGCTCTTAAGCTGAGTGCAGACATTGCAAGGCAAAAATTTGATAATTCTTCAGATTTTAGAAGGCTGATCTTGCGATATTCGCAGGTATTAATGACTCATGCAGCTCAAACTTCAGTTTGCTATCGTCATCATACAATTGAGCAGCAATTATGTAGAACACTTCTTTTATGTCTAGATAGAGTTAAGTCACAAGATATAGTACTTACACAAGAATTAATTTCTAGAATGCTTGGTGTAAGAAGAGAAGGCGTCACACATGCTGCGATTAAACTGCAAGCATTAAATATAATAAATTATTCTCGTGGTCATATTCATGTGAATAGTCGCGATGGTCTAATGAAAAAAACTTGCGAATGTTATGACGTTGTGAAAAAAGAATATGGAAAACTATTTGTCTGAAGTTATATCAATTTTTCGTAGTTATTAGAGAATTAAATAAGCTCATTTTTTATCAATTTATGTCAGAAGAAATAAAACGAATTTTAAGTAAAATTATTACTCTTGAATCTGAGATTTCGGGTTTAAAGGAGGGATATTTCAACGTCAATAAACGTTATGTCGCCTCCTTAACATCCCTTAAAAATTTAACGCATTATGCTGCCGAAGCAGCTAAACGTGCAGCAAAATCTGCAACGCTTGCTGCGAAAGCTGCAACAGATGCTGCACATGCTGCTCAAGAAGCAGCATCATTATCTATTGTGACTGCGGCTCAGTTTGCTGCGGACGCCGCTGCGGCTGCTGCAGAGTGTGCGATTGAAGCTGCTGCTGCAGCGTCATCCGCAGCTGCTGCCGCTGCTGAAGCAGTTGCACATCAGGCCGAGGAGTCGGCTCTTCAAGCTTCAGCTGAAGCTGCAAATGCAACCAGACTTGCCACTGAGGCCGCGGCTGAGGCTATTAAGATGTCTAATATTGCAGCTGCTGCAGCTCGCTCTAAAAGATAAGTTCTGATTTTTTATTCATATAATCTCTCCAAGGCTTATCTAGATATTCTTTTCGTCCTAAGAGACAATTTTTGTTTAGCTAGTTCTGCAGAAATTCTTTAAAACTCATCTATCTTGATCATCTGTTTCTTTACGAACAAACAGAAATCATTATTCAATTCATAATTTGAAATATGTTTAATTATGATTTGATTTTGAGAGTTTAAAGAATGGATATATTTCCCAGTTTTCTTAATCTAAATAACAAAAATAAATTCAACTGTTTAACCTCAAATCCAAATTATGATTTGATCAGTGATGTTAAATCTATTTTTTTTAAACGTCGATTTAGAGAAAATGAAATAATCTATAAATCTACTGATAATTTTAAAAATTTATATTATGTCGATCATGGATGTATTAAGACTTTTAAGACAAGTAGTAGCGGTGTCGAGTCCATCTCAGGTTTTCAAATGGCGGGTGAATGGGCTGGCTTAGAAAGTGTAGGCTGTACTTCATATAATAACTATACACAAGTTCTAATTCAGTCAGATGTTTATGTAATTAATTATCAAGCTTTACAAAAATTCTTAATTACCTCATTTGAGGCGTTGAGAAAATTCAATAAGTTACTATCTTATGAGATTCTCAGAAACATTAAGTTGCTGAATATTTTACGAAATTCAAAAAGAGAAACTAAAGTTATACTTTTCTTTTTGGAATTGGCTAGTAAATCTTCACTTGTAGCTAATGATGAAATAATTCTTGATCTATATATGTCTAGAGGCGACATTAGTAGTTATTTGTCTATTTCTCGTGAAGAGATCAGTCGAATATTACAAAAACTTCAAAATAGTGGGCTGATATACGTAAAGAATCGACAAATACATTTGCTCGATATGACACGATTAATTCTCTTATCCTCGGATTCTTAATTTTATTTTATGCAATCATGGATAGTCGTATTTGATTAAGTTTTTTATTTTAGCTTTTTTTAAAATACAAGACGAGGCGGGATTCTGGCGCCATAGTTTGGGCCGCCACCTGATGCACCACCTATTTGGCATTTGGTGCTCTCTGCACTCATTTGTACAACTGCATATTTCCCAGAACCGCCCACGGCTGACAAGATTTGTACGCAAGCGAACGCTATAACGGGATTAAAGGCATGTGCATTTAAGAACTGCACAACTGGAATAAAAACATATTGGCATTTTTTGTTTCCAGTAGCGCTGCATGCTTGTATGTCAGGATATAAAGTTGTTTTCGATCCTGTTTGTATCCAAGTTTTATCTAATATATTGGTTGAAACTGGGTTGCCATTCGTTATAAGTGTTCTTAGGTAATTGGCACTGTTATTGTCAACTAAGAATGTTGTCCATTGTCCTGCTTCACAACTTCCTACTTTATACGATGAAGTAATTTTGAATTTATAGGGCTCGCCTATGGTTTGGGGCAAATCAAATCCACTGGGATTAGTTTGCGTTGCTAACTTTGGGCTAGAGGTGGCTGGATTCCAGTAGTTGTCATATAAGCATTTGGCAATTGCAATTGGAAATAAGGAACCAGCTCCTACACCGCTAGGCCCGCTAATCACTGCAATGGAAACCGCAGATAATGGTATTTCAGGAATACCTATAAACTGAGAAAAAATGACAGGTGATCCACCATTGTTAATGAGTTGAGATTTTTCTATTCTGACTTGTATAGCAGGAACATCATTTAATGTGGGTGTGATCGATGTCGATTGCAATCCTAGTTCAGGTGAACTGAAATTCCAGTAGCCTGCTTGTACATTTGCACTTGTAAGCGGAATGTTTTCGACACTATTTTTATTTAGAAAACTAGTTCCATTTGTCTCTGCTGTACTCCAATCGGGGAAACGTGCATTTTGATTTCCACATTCAGTTCTATTTACCAAGCATGCTGCAGCAGCAAGAGCAGTTGCATCTGCTGCATTTTGTACTTCATTTTTCAATACAAATGCGTAGCCTATATCGATAGCTAATGCACAAAATCCAAGTATTGGTAATAGTAATATCGCAGAAATAATTGCAATATTTCCTTTGTTCTTTTTTCTTTTAAAGCGATCTATATTTTTTTTCATATTAATCACTCATTATTCATTACGGTTGTTGCTACTAAATTTCCCCTGCCAGTAGCTGCATTGAATATAGGTGTGAACCCTATACCTTTATATTGATAAGAAACTGTTACTGTAAGTGGGCTACCGAATGTTTGTGATATCACTGGCACACTAATCACAGGATCGTTCGCATTGCCAAAAGTGATCAAATTTTCACTGCAATATCGAATCGCAGTATCTACAATAATTTTTTTTAAATCTGTCACGCTAGGTTTAGGGCTACGTAACAAAATCCCTGCTCTGGCCGCTTCTCGGCTTGCATTGGTAATCACTGCTTTATCGTACAGCCCAATACTAATTTCAATCACTCCCAGAAATAAGGAAATGAATAGCGGCAGTACTAATGCGAATTCTATTGCTGCGGAACCGGATTGGTGCTGAGTTTTCATTATCATTTAAAAATTAAGAATAGAAACACAGTCTGTTTTATGTAAATTTTATATTCTGTTATTGCGATAACATAATATGAAAATTTCTTTTAAAAGTGATTCATCGAACAGATGGATAGCTATCTATTCATTAGAGTGAATTTTACTTTTTATGGTATTGCATACTATGAGTGATTGCGATGAACTATGCAAAAAAATGAAAAAAATGAATTTACAAAAAGGCTACTGACCTCACTTACAAATATTGGCTACCAAGTTAACAATATTTCAGGAATTACAGTTGAAATCAATAAACTGTTTGGTGAAAAATCAATTACGTCTCACGCAGTAAGAAAATGGTTAACAGGGCAGTCCTTGCCTATTCACTCAAGAATGATTCGATTAGCTGATTGGTTAGGAGTGAGTCCTGCTTGGTTACGTTTTGGGGAAGGGCAGATGTATAAGCTTACTGATCAAAATGTGAGTAATGTAAGCTTAAATGAGGATGTAAATTTTCAGATTTTGTTTGCAAAAATCAATTCTTTATCAAAAGATGAATTGCAATTAGTTATGAATCAAATTGATTTATTGATAAAAATAAAGAGATTATAAAATGTAGATATATATTTTGAATTATTTAATTGGATTATTTGTCTACAGAATTAATTTATTAAAAAAGAGGAAGTCATGAATCAATTTACAGGTTTTACGATACTAGAAAAATTAGCTTTATTAGCTTTTGTGGGTTTTATCTTGAATGCCTTATTGAAGTTATATTAATTATCTTGCTTCTAAAAACATTAATTTTTATCTTTTTATTTACTTTTTCAATCTTTGCAAGAGCAGATTGGAATCTAATTTATTCCGATAAGGATTTCTCTAGTTATCTTAATTTTTCATCTTTACAGAAAAAAGGTGATTATTTAAGAATTTGGCATCTGTTATCTTTTGCTTCATCACAGGATATAGCTGGTACCTCTAATTTTTCGGTCGAGGTTCTGTTAGAAATTGATTGTGAAGGTGACCGATCACGAAATTTATCTTCAATTTGGCATACAGATGTTATGGGTAAAGGTTCTATAAACCATTCTTCTTATTTTCCTACTGATTGGAAAAATAACTCGCCGCAAACTTTATCTAAATATTTATGGTTCGTCATGTGCGCGAAACCTTTTATTTAAATTTTTATTTATTTTTTTGATAAATTACAAATCTATTCTGATTCTTCATATTATTGTTCGTAAAGATTTTTTAATTGGAGAATTATCTTGAAAAAATTATTTATTTCTTTTGTTTTGTTATTCCTATCTTTTTCAGCTCAAGCTGATGCAGGTTATTTTGTTGGCTTATCTTTTCTGTTAGATGGAAATCTTTCTGAAAAAAATATAGGACTGACCGGTAAAATCATGAATTCAGACAAACAGGATGAATGGAAAGCTGCTATCGGCGCATCTATCTATCCTTGGAGTGATAATAAATTTGGTATAGATCTGGGTGCAGGTTATAACGATAACAATACTGCTGGCTTTATTAGTTATGATTTATTACAAGCTAAGCCAGTTGTTAGTTTAGGCTGGGTGAATAACTAACTGTTGATAATGGATGGACGATTAGGCTAAGCTGATCGTCCCTACTGCATATTTTTTAAATATTAGTATGGTAAATATGATTAGCGTAGCGTAATCATACGAAGTTTAGCGATACCGATCTTTAACTCAGCATTAAATAATCTTCAACTAATAGTGGGTGAATTGAGTCAGTAAAATTAGGTAGATCAGCTAACAGTGTTTTACCTTCTGGACTTTCAAGCGCCGCTTTCAGTATTTCAGCAGAATCAAACCACAGTTCTGAAAAACCATCATAGCCAAATGCTTCCACTTGCGATCTGTCAATCAGATTGACTGAGTAGCGCCGCATGTTAGGCAGCTTCTTACATAATTCAGCATGTGTATGAAGCCAGTGATTAACGAATTCTTCGTAACTTAAATCTTTGCGACGTTTTACAAGTCCGATTCGTTTAATTGCGTTCGGCTTCATTATCTCTCCTTACTCAGTGTAGTCATGTTGGCAATAATTTTGTTGCTCTGTACATCATAGCTTTGGATATGTATGCTAGGCAAGTAATCTTGAGCTGGCTGTAGTCTTTGTTGTGGCCTTTTAAAAAACGCAAACATCGCTATTAAAAATGACAAACACTAATCATCAGGACGCCGTTCCAAATTCTGTATCTCATGCCGGTGACACGGTACTTAACTCGCCATGGAAAATATTAATCGCCAGTTTAATTGGCACTACCATTGAGTATTTTGATTTTTATATTTTTGGTACGGCAGCAGTACTCGTTTTTCCTAAGATTTTCTTTTCTTCGTCAAGCGATAGCATAGCAATGCTGCAATCGCTAGCGACATTTGGTCTAGCTTTTATTGCGCGTCCATTGGGATCGGCTTTGTTTGGCCATTTTGGTGATCGTATAGGTCGCAAAGTAACCCTCGTTGCATCGCTCTTAACTATGGGCTTATCAACGGTTTTTATAGGTTTTCTACCTTCGTATGCTGCAATAGGCATCATCGCGCCACTCTTACTTGCGCTATTTAGATTTGGACAGGGATTAGGCTTAGGTGGTGAGTGGGGCGGGGCGATTTTACTCTCTACTGAAAACGCGCCGAAAGGAAAACGCGCTTGGTACGGTATGTTTCCTCAGTTAGGCGCGCCTATAGGCTTTTTCTTATCGGGCTCTGCATTTTTAATATTAACAACGCAATTACCTGAAGCGGATTTTTTAGACTGGGGATGGCGCATTCCCTTTGTGTCGAGTGCTGTCTTGGTGTTAGTGGGATTGTATGTTCGACTGAATATTATTGAGACGCCTGAGTTTCAAAAAGTCATTGATAAAAATGAACGCGTCAAGATGCCGATATTCGCCTTGATTCAAAAACATCCTCGTGCGCTCATTCTCGGTACCTTGTCAGGTATGGGACAGTTTGTATTGTTTTATTTAATTACCGTTTTTACTCTTAGTTGGGCGACCAGTTCTTTGGGTTATACCCGACAAGAATTTTTAGTTTTACAGCTCGTGTCTATTGTATTTTTTGCTTTAGCAATTCCGCTCTCTGCAAAACTCTCTGATAGTCGAGGAAGAACTTCAGCTTTGATTCTCGGCTCACTCGGCATCATGATTTTGGGACTATTTCTTGGACCTTTACTACAAGCAGGCAGCACTACGGTTGTCATAATGCTGTCGCTAGGTATGGCATTAATGGGGATGTGCTTTGGCCCTTTAGGAACATTAATGTCAGATTTATTTGATGTGGAAGTTCGTTATACAGGCGCTTCCCTAGCATTTAATTTAGCAGGTATTTTAGGAGCATCTTTTGCTCCTTATATTGCAACATGGTTAGCCACCAACTTAGGTTTGCAATATGTTGGTTACTATTTGACAGTGATGGCTAGTATTAGCTTCTTTGCGTTGATCTTGGTTAAAACCTTGCCTTCTACGCATGCTGATCAAGATTGATTTGTGATTTAAGCTGTCGTAGTAAGTACTACGGCAGCTTAGCGTGGTGTGCAACTCGCTTTTAATAAAACTTCTTCTTTGCTTCCCACTTCTGGCTTAGTCCATAGCCAATCACCTTTACTGAAATACACAACTAAGTCACTGGCCATTCCACCTTTATACCAAGTGTGCCCCATCTCGCGGAAAAGAGATTTTTCGCAGTCGTATTCATAGCCAAACATTTCTGATCTAAATTCATCACCATTTTTAATTTGAGGCTGAGAGTAATCAGCGATGTGATACGCCTGTAGCCTTCCTGGTAGTTTGATTATGATTGCATCAGGATCTATATAAAGTTTAGGTTCATTAAATGATGCTGCAACAGGAATCCAATCTGCATAGGCAAATCCAGCGCTAATGAGAAGTAAGAAAAGCGAGAGTATTTTCATTGATAAAAATTAGTTTAATTAGAAAAATAAATTGCTGTAAATAAATAAAAATCAGCTTAAAAATTCAGCATGGAAACTTATTAGAGTTTGTACAGCTGAAAAAGGAATTACATCATGCAAAAAAGTATTTAAATTTTTGAAAGTGTTTTGTTAAAGCTACTTTATTCATATTGCTAATTTATTAATTAAATAACTCGCCGCAAGACTTGTGAGTTATTTAAAGAAATTTAATTGCGAAATGAATAAACTAAGAAAAAAATCAATTGCTTATAAGCACTATCTTATACCGGAAGCGCCGATTAACAATGGCGAAAGGTTGAGGATAGTTAATTCAGCGCCATTAATTTCCAGAGAAAAACCAAGCATAGCAATATTTCTTTGTATTTTTAATGGGAAATTGTTTTTACAAGAGCAATTAGATTCAATTAAAAATCAAACGCATAAAAACTGGAAACTTCATATTTCAGATGACGGAAATTGTGAGGTATGCCTAGCAATTATCCATAAATTTAAAAATCAATTCGAAGACGGACGAGTAGTTATTTACTCTGGACCTAAATCAGGTTTCGTTAAAAATTTCCTCACACTTGCATCCAACAAATCTATTAACGCTGATTATTTTGCATTTTCCGACCAAGATGATATCTGGGTTGCAGATAAATTAGAAAGATCAATTAATTTTTTAAGAGATATTCAAAAAGATAAGCCAGCCCTCTATTGTTCTAGAACGATCATCGTTGATAAAAAAAATAATGAGATAGGTCTTTCACCGTTATTCGAAAAGCCTCCCAGTTTTGCTAACGCTTTAGTACAAAATATTGGTGGCGGCAATACTATGCTTTTTAATCAATCGGCAAGAAAACTATTAATAGAAGCAGGTATAGATATTCCAGTTATTACACACGACTGGTGGATGTATTTATTAGTTATTGGTTGTGATGGATTTGTCAAATATGATCATCAACCATCTTTACGTTATAGGCAGCATGAATCAAATGTAGTGGGGTGCAATGTAACGTGGCAATCACGTTTTCTTAGAATCTATTTGTTAATGAAGGGTAGATTTAAAGAATATAACGACAAGAATATATCTGCTTTATTAAAAATAA
>JAIXOW010000004.1 GCA_027486615.1 Oxalobacteraceae bacterium
AAGACTGAAGTGAGTACTTTGATATCGATTTTTAAGGGGTTTTTCAAAGATTCTTGGGGGATATCAAAACGAGGTGCATCGTCAGCATAGATCATTTCAAAGTATCCATATTCTTCATTTTTAAACGCAAATTTCTGTCGACCGATCCGTTTTCCAATTTGGTCCTGCGTGAAGCCCATGGCCCTTAAATGTCCGTCTGTTGAAAAGTAGGTGCCCGTGTTTGGCGCAATCGAAAGCCTGAAGCGAATGTTTTCCCTCAGGTCTTCTACCTCCTCGGTTGGAAAAAGATAATTGTTGACATCTGGAATTGAGCGTGCGGAAACGGGTAGGGCGTTGTAATGTTTGTTCTTGTCCAACGCTTCGCCGTAATATTCCATTGCCATGATTTCCATGAATTCATCCCAGGTAGTCATTTCAGCATCAAATCGTTCGTCGGTCCAATCGAAAAAGGTTCCTAGACTAAGGCAGATCTGGGGCTTGTGACCTTCGAAAAATGCATTGACCTTTGTCATCACCTGTGCAGTTTTGGTAACCGACTTGTCCAATTCAAAACTTCCGGTATAAAAGTCTCCTTTTTTTGGGTAGACATTTTTCACACCCATCTCATAGACGATGGGCGTTTCAGCTTCTTCGGGGTCTTCGAGCTCTTCGAGGGCAGCTTCGGTGGAGTAGAAATCTGGAGTGATGTAAAACGAGGAAAAGAAAAATCGCATGTCGCTGTAACTTTTTGGCACCTCGATTGTAAAGTTGGCGTGGCCCGCGGGAATTCTCTTCTTGAAGGGCACGGTGACCGGCTCAGAAAAGGCCACCTCGTGTGTTCTCTTTCTACTCATTTCTGGTCAGCGCGATTTCGTCTTCGTCAAAAGCTTCCTTTTCTTTTGGATTCTTGATGTTTTCGACCAAGTAAAGTGCTTCCGGACTTAGAGCCTTGCTGACGTAGGCGAGAAGTTTTACAACTTGAAAAATTTTGTTGCCGAGGGCCGTGTCTGACCTTTTTTCTCCGATGGCGGCCGAACTGGAAGCCACCAATTTTTGCCTCACGAGATCTCCCACTTTGAAGGCGTACTTGATCAACTTTGGATTCAACATGAACTGATTGAAAAAATAGGCGGGCACGGCTTTTTGTAGTTGCTGCTTAAAGTGTTCCAGGTTCTCTGGCGTCACATTAGAGGGGGTGTAGTAATTTCCGTTGGGCTGCTTCAAGTACTGGTTGTGCACAACGATCGGTTGGCGGTTGAGCGAGTCAACGGCCGGCCTCAAGAGTCTCCACCAGCGTTGCTCTTTGTTGAATCTCAAGCGTCTAATTGCAGCCCTGATAATTTTAATTTCGCCCTCGGCCATTTTAGATTTTGAACTGGTATTGCTAAATGGAAAAAATTTAACCTTGTTTTTTTCGAGAAAGTTTTGAACGATCTTTGACATGACGGACCTTTCTTTGTCAAAGGCCAAGGAGATGACCTTCAAACCTTTATTTTGAATTTCAAACTGTTTGAAAACATCTTGAAAAGCTGACACCATGCTATTGGCGTCTCTCGTTTTTTTTAAGATGGAAACGTAGGTGAATCTCGAGAGGATGTCTTTGCAAACGAGAAATCCGCTTCGAAAAGTAACCGGCGTTTCAAATTCTGGCTCGAGGGGAAAGAATCCGATGTCGCCGTGCAGCGCACCCAACATGTTTTCGATAATGGGCCTTCTCTTATTCCACCTATTTTTTCTCAAAGATTGGGGGGCGTTCATTTGGTACGCGGGGTGCAACCTGAGTTCTTTTCTAATGGTTCTGGGACTGAGTCCCTGGAGCTTGAGGACCCTGTGGGCGTAATCGACCACGTCTGAAAATTTGGGTGCGTCGTTACCCCTCACTTGCCTCGTCACCCAGTCCATGAGTTGTTGGAGCTCTGCCGCTTGTTTCTTCTTCAACATGATTGTGCCTACTGGTCAAAAATAATGGGGGCCCAGCTATTTAAGGCCTCTCGCTGAGATACCCGTCACGGCGGGCATTACGGGTCACATTGTAATAAAAGTGGACAGGATACTTTTGAATCATATTTATTGCGTCGCATTGAATATACAATTACATGAGAACGTTGGCCAAGATGGATTCTTCTTCAGACTCTTCAGATGTGTCGTCGTCGTCGGAGTCTGTCTCGTTGATTTCGACCTCGCCCACGTAGGAGCAGACGTAGCGACAGGCGGCTTCGTACAGAAGGTAGTAATCTTCAAAAGTGTCGTTACCTTCTTTAACCGATTCGGCAATGGAGTTCAAGAGCTCTTGTGCATCCTCCAACTTTTTCTTCGACGTTGTTCCCTCATGGCACAAGAGGCCTTTGATTTTGTCTCTGAGGTGGTAGACGTGTTGACCCAACAGATAGTATTGCGTAATGGACATGTTGTCGACGGTTTGGCAGCAAAGAAGAAACTGGAAAGCAGAGAAGATAATGAGCACCTTTTATATCTCAGGAGACGGTGCCGAGGCCAAACTCTTCCTTGACATCTTCAAACCAATCAATGTGCTGATGCAGCATGATAAAAAAGTGCTGGGGGCAAATGAGATCGTCTTCAATTTGGTGGATGAGCTCGTCCAGTTTGGCTCGGATGAGTAGAAGCTCTTCGTGGTTGACTACTGATAAAGCAGCCCGGACCTTCTTGTTGAGAACTTCGAGAAATTCGCAGAGATACTCTGGGTGACGATTGGTGCACATGGTGAGACGATTCGAAAGAGACTGAGATGTAAAAACGAGTCCGGCCTGATTTTATAGTGAGACGTTGATGCCGCGTTTAGTGGCATCCTTGATGAGACAGTACATTTCTTTGTCGAGGACTTGCAATTGTTCTCGCTCCTTTTTCAGCTGCACCGACCTCTTCTCGTACTTGGCAACAAAGGTGTCTTGCAAGTCGTCCAGTTTTCTTGCCAGCTCGTCGGCCTTTTCCGCCAGATCTTCTTCGTGGGCCACCTTGGTTGTGAGCAAACGCAACTGCTCTTCCAGTTGTCCAAACTTGAGACCCTCGTTGAAAGTGTTGACTTTGGCTGGCATGTTTATACTACAAAATTCAAACTCTGACTGAAGTAAAATAACAATCACAACGTCCTTTTATACGTCTTCTCTGCCAGAGATCAGGAATTGAAGAATTTCGTTGTACTTTGAGGCGTGGCTTTGATACAGTTTTTCCGCTCTGCTGAGCAAGGCACATTCCTCTTCGAAACTTGCAACTTGCAACTCTCTCAGTAACCGTTGGGATGCTTCGACCAGTGTCGTCAGACTAGCCTCAGGTGTCAGCTTTTGCACCTCAATCATTTCACTGATGAAAGAATGCACCTTTTGCACCAATCTGTCTTTACTGATTTTTCTAGCTGCTTCCATGTCTACTTGACAGACGCGACCAGACTGATGTTTTAACCTAGCTTTCGCGCTTTTATATTGCTCGAGAATAAAGAAACGGATGTTAAGAAATATAGCAATTTATTTTCCAACGGACATTTCAAGTGACGGTTACACATTTATGATTTTTCTTCGGCTTCTTCGTCGTCGCTCGAGACATTCGTGTCTTCGATGGGTCGTACAGTTTTCCAGTCGTTGGACGTCACAAAATATTGGTTGACCTCTGGAAAGGTGATGAGGGGCAGCAAGTCTTCTTTTACGTTCAAGTGGCAGTTTGTTTCGTTGAAATACACGTAGGCACGTTGGGGTGTGGCCTCGCACAAGAGCGTGTGTTTGCAAGCACCCTTCTTTTTTGGGCAGCCTTTTTTCAAATGATCGACAAGTCTCTTCTTGTTGTACAAGAAAAGTCTCTTGCAGTACATGCAACCGTACACGATGTCGCAGTTCTCCATGTTATCTCCTCGATGGCCGCCTCCAAACTGACTTAAAAATTCCTGAGTCCCCTCTTTATAGAGACGGTCCGAAATCGCAGCCTGGCTGTGGACTCGAATTTTTTCTCCAGCTCCTTTTCAAAGTCCAGTCTGCTGCAAGCGTCGCACAAAGATTTAACGAGCTTCTCGTATATTCTCGGACAGTCCAAATTCCGGCAGTCTTTTTCCAAAATCCGTTGAATCTCCAGGTCACAGTTGTAGCAAATGGCGCAGCTATAGTTGCACATAATGTTGTCCAAGTGAGATGTTCTTTCGTGAACTTTGAGTTTGCGACTGCTGTCAAACTTGAGGCCACACCAGTTGCAGTCAAACGGGGTGCGGTCGTAGCACTTTGCCCAACAATTGTTGTCGGCTTTGGTCGGTTTTTGCGCGCTCTTTTTAACGGTCTTTTTCTCCATGACTAAATTAAATGCGAAATCTCTCCTTCAATTTTAAATATTTCAGAGCCGCCCTTCTTATTTCTTCAGGCTTGAAGTGGTGAATGAGTTTCGAGGCCAATATTGTAACCCCTTTTATAGGGTATCCGGGCAAACGCATTCTTACTCTTCCCCTCTCGTACTTGATTTTATTGCACTGATAACGTGATTGATTTTTCATTTGAAGCCTCACCTTTTTGTCAACTTCTTTTCGAATGAGCCTTTGCATGTCCTTTGAAAAGGGACCGGAACCGTATTTCCTTAGAACCTTTTTTCTTATTTTTAATCTGTCCTCTCTGGCACGCTTTTTTATTTCTTTGAGTGTTTCTCTTCGAGGCATTTTCGAACTTGCGGCTCGGTGAAGGCCAACTTTTATACTGAGGATTTTATTCCGTTGAGGCCAAAGACTTTTTCAAACGACTCCAAAGACTTTGATTTTCTTTCTATTGTCACTTCTCGGTGATTCAATTTTCAAGAGATATTTTTCTAATTCGGAATTCAGACAGAAGTTGACTCGGTCATTTGAATTTTGAAGATGATTTTTTAGTTGTATTTTTCTAATTCGGAAGACTTTAGTTTTCTTTCTATTGTCACTTCTCGGTGATTCAATTTTCAAGTAGAACTTGAGAGACAAGGTGACTTTTAGTTTCGGATATTTTTCTAATTCGGAAGACTTTAGTTTGAGAGAATTTGACTTTTAGTTTTCTAATTCGGAAGACTTTAGTTTTCTTTCTATTGTCACTTCTCGATGATTCAATTTTCAATTCAGACTTTAGTTTGAGAGAATTTGACTTTGAGTTTGGGATATTTTTCTAATTCGGAATTCATAGAGAAGTTTACTTTTAGTTTGGGATTCTTTAGTTTTTTTTCTATTGTCACTTCTCGGTAAAGTAAAAGTTGAGATTAGGAAGAGAAGTTTGGTTTTATTTTCGATTTTTACTTTAGGATATTTTGATTTAGGAGGCTATTTTCATTTGATACTTTTCAAAATGGGACTTTATTTCTGAGGTGTTGCTTTGTTCACTTCCCCGAGTTTATGTAGGAGGATATTTTTCAAAATGGGACTTAATTTCCGAGGTGTTGCTTCTTACCCTTCCCCGAGTGCCCTGAACACTCGATGCGGAATTCTTTACCATGAAGACTTTGACAGGTGCGCGCGGGCAAGCGCACTCGCCGGCAAATTTCAGCTGACGCGTGACACACCCACTACGGATTATGACATTCGCGTTCATTCTCGCTTTGCAAAAAATTTCGCGAATTTGAAACCAAAGTTCTTGTCTATTCTTGCTGAAACTTGAAACCCTAACCGTTCTTATTGACATTGTTCTTCGTTCTTGAAACTGTAACCGTCAAAAGCTCTCGCCGGCAAATTTCAGCTGACACACCCACTCTTTATTCTCAAACAAACTTGAAACGGTTACTGTAACCGCCAACTGATGACATTCTTGAAACTGTAACCGTCAAAAGCTTTTGCCGGCAAATTCTCGTTTATTCTTGAAAAATGAGCTAGTAAACAAAGTCGTTAAAACTACCGCCAACTCATGACATTCTTGAACAATCTTAAAACGGTTACTGTAACCGCCAACTCATGATATTCTCGTTTATTCTTGAAAAATGAGCCAGTAAACAAAGTCGTTAGAACTATCGAAAAAGATTTAAGAAAATGTAAATTAAAGGTTTCATATTTGTTGAACAATATATTTTTGCATTTTAATGAAGTCAATGTAAAATAAAATATTAATACGAAGAGATGAAAGTTGAAGCTTCTGAATCTAATATTATTTCGATGAGGTCAAAGTTTCGGCTTCTCAATCTGAATCGGACTCGACTTGTGGCGTGACAACAAACTCCTAAAAAATCGTTTTAGTAGTTTATGTTTTTCATGGAAAATATACTTTGCTAAATTATATTTTGAAATTATTAAAAAATAAAAGTACCTGTGATATTTGATGAATTCCAAAGAGTTGTTTTGAACGACACCTTTTTGGATTTTTTGGAGTCGAAGTTGCAGGTTGACACTAAGAGAAAGATATTTGAATAATTTAAAATCATGTAAATTTATTTGTGAAAATGTATTGTGCATGAATTTAGAATTACCCTTTGAATTGGTTGATAGTCTTTGTCAATCTTTAGCTGAAGGTCATTGATGCGACTTAGTATTTGAACATTTTCACTGTAGAGGTCGTTTATCGATCGCTTTAACCTCGCGGCCTCTGGCGTGTATACCTCTAGAAACCACTTGGCATTCTGGCCTCTCTGCTTGCGTTGATTTTTGGTAAGGCAAAATCCTCCCTTAACAACAGCGTACATGACGTTATGCTGTATAACAAAAAAGAATGAAATTGTATACAAATGTAATTTTTAATTCAATTGCATTATTTAAGTAAGCATTTATAAATAACTTACGGTAACGTCGTTGCTAAGTTTCGTCATATCGAGAGCTTTTTTGGCCTTTTTTTGGGACCGAAGTAGTGTCCGATTGACGTTGAGCGTTTGCTTCAATTCCCAGAGCTCTTCATAGAATTTGTCGAGCTTGTTGGCCATGTTGACTCAAAAGTATTTCCAAATACAAATTATGACTTTTGGTTTTGAATTCTTTCGATTGTTTATTTGTTATTCTTTCTCACAAACAAGATTTCATAAAATCCGGTTAAAACCATATTTTTCTTTTGATAAGCTATGAAAATGTCGTTTAGATAATAAAACACGCAACCTCGTTATAAAAAAAAGTTTCGAGTTTCTTCTTAATAGTAGTTTTGAAAAATAACAATAGAGAAGACTTTTTGCCAGTTTGCATAATTGTACCCTCTATAATGAAAGAGTCAAGTCTGTTAGATGGCAGAAGAATCAGTATAACATTCTTATTGTAATTCAAGAAATTGAGTAACAATGTTTTTAATAATCCTTAATTTCAATAATGGAATCTAATTATTAAAATGTATTACAAGCGGATTAATAGTATTATTAATGGAAACGTGTGCACATATTGACGTTTTAGAAAATTTATCAATACCATAAACATTTGAAGAACAATGTGTCGCAATTTTAAAAATACTTCCATACTAATCTTTTTATCATAAATATTACATCTTACACTTGGTATTTATTTGAACGGCCCAATGTATTTTTATTTGGGCCCAATTATGGTATTTTTGAGAATTAGTAATACACTCACGCAACCTCGTCAAAAGTCGTGAGACAAGTTTTGAAATCTAACAATAGAGAAGATTTTTTGCCAGTTTGCATAATTGCACCCTCTATAATGAAAGAGTAAAGTCTGTTAGATGGCAGAAGAATCAGTATAACATTCTTATTGTAATTCAAGAAATTGAGTAACAATGTTTTTGATAATCTTTAATTTCAATAATGAATTCTAATTATTAAAATGTATTACAAGCGGATTAATAGTATTATTAATGGAAACGTGTGCACATATTGACGTTTTAGAAAATTTATCAATACCATAAACATTTGAAGAACAATGTGTCGC
>JAIXOW010000137.1 GCA_027486615.1 Oxalobacteraceae bacterium
AAAATAGTGAAAGAATGGCGTGGAGTAAAGGTTCCAGGGCATGTCGATGAAGTTCTGGAATTGGTGAAGAATCTCTCTTAACGATTCATAACTAATTGAAATTAAATAATAAATTTTTTAGAGGCTGTTTAGGAAAAAGGCACATTGCCTTTTGCTTAAACAGCCTTTTCAGTTTTTTACGGTATAAAAATATTTAAACCTACTTTTTCTTTTCTTTTTTTCTTTGAGGACTCGATGCCACTGCCTAAAATGCCGACCAAACCTGCAGCATTGCTCTCCCCCGTAGATTATCCTAAGGCAGAAAAAAATAAGTCGTTAAAAAAACCAGTGATTGCTTTGGTTGAAGCACCCATCAAAAGTTCAGCACCTGCGCCCGTAGCGCGCACAAAATCAGATTCAGATCAACGCGAGGAACGCAGCGGCAATAGTCGTTCACACGCTGGTGCAACCAACAAATCGTCATCGAATAAATCCACAGGTAAGCGTGGTGTGACTAAGTTATTTGTATTGGATACTAATGTATTAATGCATGACCCAACCTCGCTATTTCGCTTTGATGAACATGATGTTTATCTTCCTATGATTACGCTAGAAGAATTAGATAATCATAAAAAAGGTATGTCAGAAGTGGCACGCAATGCACGACAAGTGTCACGCTCACTCGATGCACTGGTTGCTGATACAGGTGAAAGTGAAATTGATAACGGCATTCCACTTAGTAAGCTAGGTAATAAAGATGCGAGTGGTCGTTTATTTTTTCAAACTCGCTTGAATGATTGGCAATTGCCACAAGGACTACCAGTAGGCAAAGCAGATAATCAAATCTTAGCTGTAGTGCGTGGACTGCAAGAACAATTTCCAGAACGCCCAGTGGTCTTGGTATCCAAAGATATCAACATGCGCATTAAAGCGCGTGCACTTGGATTGCCTGCTGAAGAATATTTCAATGATCATGTATTAGAAGATACCGATCTGCTGTACTCAGGTATTTTTCAATTACCTTTTGATTTTTGGGATAAGCATGCAAAAGGCATGGAATCATGGAAAGAAAATCGCCATGGAGCAGGCACAACCTTTTATCGTGTGACTGGTCCTGCCGTACCTTCTATGTTGATTAATCAGTTTGTATTCCTTGAACCACAAGATGGTGAAGCTGCATTTTATGGTCAGGTCACACAAATCAATGGCAAGACAGCCGTGTTACGTACCTTGCGTGATTTTGGACATAACAAACATAATGTCTGGGGCATTACGTCACGCAATCGTGAACAAAATTTTGCACTCAATTTATTGATGGATCCTGAATGTGATTTCATTACTTTACTCGGTCAAGCAGGAACCGGTAAAACACTACTCGCTTTAGCTGCAGGTTTAACGCAAGTGCTAGAGACAAAAATCTACAATGAAATTATCGTCACCCGTGTAACTGTCCCTGTTGGTGAAGACATAGGTTTTTTACCTGGCACAGAGGAAGAAAAAATGTCACCGTGGATGGGTGCATTTGATGACAATCTTGAAGTGTTGAATAAGTCTGATTCTGATGCAGGTGAATGGGGACGCGCAGCAACGCAAGAATTGATTCGTTCAAGGATTAAAATTAAATCAATGAACTTTATGCGTGGTCGTACTTTTGTGAATAAGTATTTGATTATCGATGAAGCACAAAATCTCACACCAAAACAAATGAAAACATTGGTGACACGTGCTGGTCCGGGAACAAAAATTGTTTGTTTAGGTAATATCGCGCAGATTGATACCCCTTACTTAACAGAAGGTTCAAGTGGCTTAACGTATGTGGTTGATCGTTTTAAAGGCTGGTCACATAGTGGACATATCACCTTGGCACGCGGTGAACGTTCCAGACTCGCTGATCATGCAAGTGAAGTGCTCTGAGGTTAGCTTTAGAACATAAAGCCTTAATACATCTCATTAGAATGTAAAAAAACCTGCCGATGTTTCATCGGCAGGTTTTTTTATTGCATCAAGATTCATATTTACAGCGCATAGTTAAAGCAAATACTTACAGTACATACTTACAGCACATGCTTACCTATCCACCATGCGATTGCAGCGATCAATGCTGTAGCTGGAATAGTGAAGATCCAAGCCCAGAGAATAGTGCCTGCAATTCCCCAGCGCACTGCAGTCATTTTGCGCGCACTACCAACACCAACGATAGCGCTCGTAATGGTATGGGTAGTTGAAACAGGAATACCCAGACTGGTTGCTACAAATAAGGTTATAGCACCACCAGTCTCTGCACAAAATCCACCGACAGGTTTTAACTTAGTAATTTTCATGCCCATGGTTCTTACGATACGCCATCCACCCAACAAGGTACCTAGACTGATCGCAGCATAACAAGAAACGACGACCCATAAAGGTAAAGGATCAGCAGCAGCTGTGACTCCGGCAGCGATTAATAACATCCAAATAATGCCCATCGTTTTTTGTGCATCATTACCACCATGACCTAAGCTATACATCGATGCAGACAAGAGTTGCATACGTCTAAACCATTTATCAATACGCTGCGGTGTACTGCGCACAAAAAGCCATGACACGAGCAACATCATCAATGAGCCAATTAAGAAACCAAGTAAAGGCGAAAGAAAAATAAAAAACAGTGTCTTAATTAACCCGCTCGAAATTAAAGATGCAGTTCCTGCGTTTGCTAATGCAGCACCTATCAGGCCACCGATGAGTGCATGGGATGAAGAAGAAGGAATGCCGAAAAACCATGTTAAAAAATTCCATGCGATGGCAGCGAATAAAGCACCAAACACAACATAGTGATCGATCATTGTGGGATCAATGATCCCCTTACCTACTGTGGTTGCGACATTTAGTTGAAAAACTATAATAGCAATAAAGTTAAAAAAAGCAGCTAACATGACTGCTGCTTGTGGCTTTAACACTCCGGTAGAGACAACGGTTGCAATTGCATTCGCTGCATCATGAAAGCCATTCATGAAGTCAAACACGAGTGCTAGCAACACAAGAAAAGCAAGAAGGGTGAGACTAATATTGAGGGTCTGCATAAGTTTTAAATGAATAGATCAGCAAATACAATTATGCATTCTCTACAATGATGCCTTCAATAATATTGGCTACATCTTCACAGCGATCAGTCACCGACTCTAGAATTTCATAAATCGCTTTAAGCTTGATTAAATTGCGTACGTCTGGTTCTTCACGAAATAATTTTGACATTGCAGCTCGCATCACGTGATCTGCATCGGATTCTAATCTATCAATCTCAGCACAAATAGCGAGCATCTCACGTGAATTTTTCATGTTGTGTAACAAACCTACACAAGCACGTACTTTCTCACAGCACGATAAACACAACTCTGCCAGACGCTTAGCTTCGGGTGTGATTTGTTTAATGTCGTATAGCGAGACGGTCTGACCTGCATCTTCCATTAAATCTAAAATATCATCCATACGTGTGATGAGTTGATGGATATCTTCTCGATCTAAAGGTGTGATAAAAGTTTTATGCAGCATCTCAAGGGCTGCATGTGTCACTTTGTCAGCTTGTTTTTCCAAAGACTCAATGGCATGCACGCGAGTTTCTAAATTATCAAAAGTCGTCATCAATGCAAGCATTTCTTGACCACCCTTGACGCATAAATCAGCATGCTGAATAAACAGATCAAAAAACTTACCTTCTGTCGGCATTAATCTTCCGAACATTTTTTTCTCCTAATACCACTATTAATTTTTCAAACGTTAGCAGCCAATTTTAAAACAAAAAATCGCTATCTATGATGTGCAGTGATGACTGCTATGGCGAGCTTAGTTATTTCCGTATGCAGTACCACTGCTGGTGTAATTCTCAAATTTTGTGAATTGACCTAGGAAGGTCAGACGCACATCACCGATAGGGCCATTTCTTTGCTTACCGATGATGATCTCTGCAATACCTTTTTCAGTTGTGTCTGGGTTATACACTTCATCGCGATAAATAAACAAAATCAAATCGGCATCTTGTTCAATCGCGCCCGACTCACGTAAGTCAGACATCACAGGTCGTTTGTTAGGACGCTGTTCCAACGAACGATTTAACTGTGATAGCGCGATCACTGGGCAATTCAATTCTTTTGCCAAGCCTTTTAAATTTCTTGAAATTTCAGAAATCTCTGTAGCGCGATTTTCACCAGCGCTATTGGCTGACATCAATTGCAAATAATCGACTATAACTAAACCTAAAGTGCCACAGGTACGTGCTAGGCGTCGTGAACGTGCACGTAATTCCATAGAATTTAAACCTGGTGTTTCATCGATATAGATTTGTGCTCCATTCATTTTTTGAATGGCATGCGTGAGTCGTGGCCAATCTTCATCATTCAATCGTCCAGTTCGCAAACGCGTTTGATCTAATCTTCCAACCGAGCCCAACATACGCATCGCTAATTGTGAGCCACCCATCTCCATAGAAAATATCGCGACCGGTAAGCCACTATCTACAGCAACATGTTCACCGATGTTCACAGAGAATGCGGTCTTACCCATAGATGGTCGACCTGCAACAATAATCAAATCACCTTTTTGCAAACCTGATGTCATGCGATCTAAATCAACAAATCCGGTTGGTACACCCGTAATGTCATTTGGATTTTCGCGGTTATATAGTTCATCAATTCGCTCTACGACTTGAGTCAGCAAAGGTTGAATTTCTTGAAAACCTTGTTTACCACGTGAGCCATCTTCAGCAATAGAAAAAATCTTTGCTTCAGCTTCATCGAGTAATTGCTTTACTTCTTTGCCTTGCGGATTAAAAGCTTCACCAGAAATTTCATCTGATACGGTGATCAATCTGCGTAAGACTGCGCGATCACGCACAATTTCTGCGTAGCGTCGAATATTTGCTGCTGAGGGTGTGTTTTGTGCCAGTGCATTTAAATAGGCGATACCTCCTACCTCTTCAGCTTTTGCACTCGATGATAAAGATTCAAAGACCGTAATCACATCCGCAGGCTTGGCGACACTAATCAACTTGGCAATATGCTGAAAAATCTGTCT
This sequence comes from Oxalobacteraceae bacterium, assembly GCA_027486615.1. GTDB lineage: Bacteria > Pseudomonadota > Gammaproteobacteria > Burkholderiales > Burkholderiaceae_D > Pernthalerella. Next base: position 5,029 of record JAIXOW010000137.1, read on the forward strand.
GTGATCAAAACGATAAAAATCTGCAGGACTTAAAAAATCTGCAATCTTGTCCCATGCTGCGTTATCAAGCAGTAAGCCGCCCAACACAGACTGTTCCGCCTCAACGGAATGCGGTGGAATTTTTAAAGAATCAACTAAAGGATCGACAGGAGTATTCATAGCGTAAATTATACCTGCTAGCCCACCCTTCACGGCCTATAAAAACATGGCTATGCAGACTTAACACCTATGCATCATTAGGGTAAGCGCGAAGCTTTATAAAAACAAAAAAGCTGGGGCTAGCCCAGCTTTTTTACCTATCATTCAAGCCTTGCAGAAGGCAGTGAATTAAGAATGTTCACCAGTGATGATGACTTTCACTTCAACGACTACATCTGTATGCAACGACACTGACAAAGCAAATTCACCAGCAGTCTTTAAAGGACCTGTAGGCATACGTACTTGTGCTTTATCGATTGTGCATCCGAGTTTGGTCAAAGCTTCAGCAACATCATGATTGGTAACTGAACCAAACAAACGGCCATCTACACCAGATTTTTGTGAAACATGCACGGTCAATGCTGCAACTTTTTCACCGAGTGCTTGTGCTTCAGCTAATTTAGCTGCAGCTGCTTTTTCTAACTCAGCACGCTTTGCTTCAAACTCAGCAATCGCAGTAGCAGTAGCACGACGCGCTTTACGTTGAGGGATGAGGAAGTTACGTGCATAACCATCTTTCACGCGAACGACTTCACCGAGGTTGCCTAGATTTACTACTTTTTCCATCAAGATAACTTGCATTTTATTCTCCAGAAAGTACTTGAACCTAAAACCGATTAAGCGTTATGCAAATCGGTATAAGGCAGCAAAGCGAGATAACGGGCACGCTTGATAGCGGTATCCACTTGACGCTGATAATGCGCACGTGTGCCAGTCAAACGAGCAGGCATGATCTTGCCATTCTCTTGAACGAAATCTTTCAGCGTATCGACATCTTTATAGTCAACTTGCTCTACGTTAGCGACGGTGAAGCGGCAAAACTTTTTACGTTTAAACAGTGGATTCTGTTGTTTACGTTTTTCTTTCAACTTGCTTTTATCGAATTTTTTTCCGAATGCCATTTGTGGCTCCTGAATCTGTTAAGTAATGGATTTGAAATCGTGAAGATGAAAAATCAGATTTTTACTGTTGCGGTTTTTTTTGGCCATGAAACCTGAAAATTGGTAGGTTTCACCTAGCGAGATTTGCTCAAGTTTGTGTGCTACATCACCTGCAGCATGGGCTGAAATTTCCAGCTCTACTACACGCACACCACCTGCTTCAACCTGCTCCGACTTATGCAGCAATGTCGCTGTCACGATCGGGATGCCTGCCGGGCTATAACGCATTATTTCTCGTTGAGCCAGACTTGCCACACACTGAAATCTGTTTTCTTCCTCTCTAGTCAAAGACAATTCCGCCAATTAGGCGGCCGGTGCCTCAGTACGCTGTGCTTTAGCTGCATCTTCCTTGCTCACACTCTTCATGATAGGAGATGGTGCAGTTTCTGCTCGCTTCATGCGGACCGTTAGGTGACGCAACACAGCATCATTGAATTTGAAACCGGTTTCGATTTCTTCCAGAGTCTCTGCATCGCATTCGATGTTTAAACAAACATAATGCGCTTTAGCTAATTTCTGGATCATGTAGGCCAGTTGACGACGGCCCCAGTCTTCTACACGGTGCACTTTACCGCCGCGATTGGCGACGATGCCCTTGTAGCGTTCGATCATTGCAGGGACTTGCTCGCTTTGATCGGGGTGAACAATAAATACTATTTCATAGTGACGCATCATTTCTCCTTAGGTCGGATTGATAATCGCCCACCTCGGCGTCATGACGAGTGTGGGAAGAGGAAAACCCGACATGATACGGGGAAATACTCAGAAACTCAATCAACTCAGAGAGTTATCGCGCGAACTCAATAAAAAAGAATAACAATTTGCTTGCTTTTTATATAAAGCTGTACAAAAATACAGGCTGTTTATATAAACAGCTAAGCCACCTGCCCAAGGAGCCATTCATGATTAAGTTGACCGCACGTCAGGAGCAAATCCTCGCCCTCATCCGTGACGCTATCAACAACACCGGATTTCCTCCAACTCGAGCAGAAATCGCTCAAGAGTTAGGTTTTCGCTCTGCAAATGCAGCCGAAGAACATTTGCAAGCCCTTGCTCGCAAAGGTGCGATTGAGATTTCACCAGGCACTTCACGTGGCATACGGTTGCTCGACAGACCGGAAGATGGCATACGCAAGCGGTTTGCACCTTCACAAATGATGTTGCCCCATCCCGAATTAATGCAGTTTTCCTTGCCTTTAATCGGACGAGTGGCTGCTGGTTCTCCAATTCTTGCCGAAGAACATATCTCTGCAAATTATCAGGTCGACCCTTCTTTATTTAGCGCCAAACCCGACTATCTGCTCAAAGTCAGGGGTATGTCGATGCGCGATGCAGGTATTTTGGATGGTGATTTACTCGCTGTGAAAAAAGCCGATTCTGCGAAAGATGGGCAAATCGTCGTAGCGCGCTTGGATGATGAGGTAACGGTAAAGCGTTTTCGACGCGCTGGTAATGCAATTGAGCTATTGCCAGAAAATCCAGAATTTAAAACCATCAGAGTCGAACCAGGTCAGCATGAATTCGCGCTCGAAGGTTTAGCTGTGGGACTACTGCGCGCGTGGGGCTAAGATTATTGCGCTACTCATGACTAAGAAATGACTAACTCAGCGTTGCGATTGAATGCTTGTGTGATTTAGATTTGATGGTTCTGTTTTATTGAGTTTGCTTTACTGAGTTCGCTTTGCTGAGTTCGCTTTGCTTATGTTGTTGTAATGATTTGACCGTTTATTTTTTATGATTTTTTTGTTGAATATGCTGCGCAATGCCGCGCAAAATATTCACTTCTTCTGTCTCTAATGCAGAACGAGAGAATAAACGTCTAAGGCGTGACATGAGCTTTTTAGGATGAGCAGGATCTAAAAAATCAATGTCTATTAAAGCTTGCTCTAGATGGTTAAACATACCCTCTATCTGCTCAGCCTTTGCGAGCTCGCCCTGAAAACCTATGCCGCTAGGCATGTGCGTTGAACTCTCCGTCGCCATTCTGCATTCATAAGCCATGATTTGTACTGCTTGCGCGAGATTCAAGGAAGAGTAATCAGGATTAGTCGGTATGTGCAACAACACGTTACATCGTTCCACCTGCTCATTCGACAAACCAAATCGCTCATTACCAAATACTAAGGCTGCTTGTAGTGTTGACTCTTCTGCAGTTGAAGGAACAGTTGAAGCAGCAGTTGAAGCTGCCATCGATGCTGAAATCGAAGCAGCAAACTCGCGCGGCTGCTTCAATGGCGGTGAAAATTCACGCAAACGCGCACTTAATCCTGCTACGACGTTGCAATCAGCAATCGCTTCATCAAGACTATTCACAACACGCGCTTGTTGCAATACATCTTGTGCTCCACTAGCAAAAGCCACTGCCTCTTCATGGATTAATACATGCTCATAGCGCGGCTTGACCAATACCAAATCATGAAAGCCCATGGTTTTCATGGCTCGCGCTGCAGCACCAACATTACCGGGGCGACTAGTTTCCACCAAAACGAAACGTACGCGATCAAAAAAATTAACAGATTGACTTTGCATGGAGGGTAAAAATTGCGTGTAAGTGACTGAGTGTGAAGTGATTAGCTAACCTGAACAACTTCTCACGACGAATAAAATTTAGGGCAAGCATATAACTCTTTGCGTAACTGAGCACAGCTTCCATTAGAATACGGACATCGCGCAGCTTAATTGCCGTGCAACGCTCATTAATCCTATGTTTCGTCTAGCTTATCAAGCTGGGCAATTTTAACGGAATCGCTATGCATCCCATGCTCAACACTGCGGTGAAGGCCGCGCGTCGTGCCGCCACTATCATTAATCGTGCGTCATTTGATGTCGACCAGATCAAGGTCACGCAAAAGCATCATAATGATTTCGTTACCGAAGTTGATCAGGCAGCGGAACGTGCCATCATCGATGTATTAAAGCAAGCCTATCCAGATCATGCGATTCTCGCTGAAGAATCTGGTGCTTCATCTAATCTGCATGATGAAAATGAACATGTCTGGATTATTGATCCTATCGATGGCACCACCAACTTCATACACGGCTTTCCTCAATACGCTGTTTCAATAGGCTTGCAATATCGCGGCCAAATCACACAAGCTGTTGTGTTTGATCCCACTCGTAATGAACTCTTTACAGCCAGTAAAGGCGCAGGTGCTTACTTAAACGATAAACGACTTCGTGTTGCTAAGCGCGATAAGTTAAGCGATGCCTTAATCGGCACGGGCTTTCCTTATACCGACTTGAGTGCGTTAGAAGAATACGTAAAAATGTTTAAAGTCATGACTGAGAAATCAGCAGGACTCAGAAGACCTGGGGCAGCATCATTGGATCTAGCTTATGTAGCAGCAGGTCGATTAGATGGTTTTTTTGAAAAAAAACTCAAGCCTTGGGACATGGCAGCAGGTTCACTCTTAATCACTGAAGCAGGCGGTATTGTTGGCAACTTTAGTGGTGATGCCGATTATCTTTATCACGGTGATGTGATTGCTGCCTCACCAAAAATATTCAGCCAAATGATTAACGTATTGAGTCCTTTTGCAGGTTAAGCTTTATTTAATCCAAACAAACACTAGGGCATCACGTAATCTCAGCAGCGCTGTTATACTGCGGCCTCCCATGACAGGCTCTCCAGTCTTCCTGTCACGAAGTCTCTTCTCACCTCATCCTGCGACCTGTGACTGGCGCCCTAAAATTGCGGCAGGTTGCAACTGGAAACCCAATCATGTCGTTTGCTGAACTCGGCTTGTCCGAACCGATTGTGCGCGCTGTTAGCGAGCACGGTTACACCATTCCTACTCCTATACAAATACAGGCCATACCGACTGTATTAAAAGGTGGCGATCTATTAGCTGGAGCACAAACTGGCACCGGTAAAACAGCAGGCTTTACCCTACCGGTTTTGCAATTGCTTTCCTCCCGCGCGCTACCAGCAGGAACACAACGTCATGTACGTGCATTAATCCTCACACCAACTCGTGAACTGGCTGCGCAAGTAGAAGAAAGCGTACGCACTTATGGCAAGTATGTGAAATTATCTTCAGCGGTTGTGTTTGGTGGCGTGAACATCAATCCACAAATTCTGCGTTTAAAGCAAGGCGTAGATATTTTGGTCGCCACACCAGGACGTTTACTCGATTTAATGCAACAAGGTGCTGTCAATCTCAAGCACGTAGAAATTCTCATCTTGGATGAAGCTGATCGTATGCTCGATATGGGATTCATTCGCGATATACGTAAAGTTTTGGCAGCATTGCCAGCTAAGCGACAAAACTTATTATTCTCAGCGACGTTCTCCGATGAAATCAAAACACTCGCAGATAGTTTACTCAATAACCCTGCTTTAATTGAAGTTGCGCGACGCAACTCCACTGTAGAAGTCATTACACAAAAAATTCATCCCGTTGATCGTGATCGCAAACATCAACTACTCTCGCACCTAATTAAAGAAAAAAATTGGTTTCAAGTGTTGGTATTTACCCGTACTAAACACGGTGCGAATAAATTAGTAGAACAACTAGGCAAAGCTGATATTAGTGCTATGGCCATACACGGCAATAAAAGTCAGGCAGCACGCACACGAGCATTAGCTGAATTTAAAGATGGCTCATTACAAGTCTTAGTCGCTACCGATATTGCAGCACGTGGCATCGATATTGATCAACTACCGCATGTCGTTAACTACGATCTACCTAACGTACCTGAAGATTATGTACATCGTATAGGTAGAACTGGACGCGCAGGATCAACCGGTGAAGCAGTATCGCTGGTATGTATTGATGAAAAATCACTACTGCATGATATTGAGCGTTTTATTAAACGCGAAATCAGTGTGGAAGTGATTGCAGGATTTGAACCTGATCCAAACGCAAAACCTCAACCGATACAATTGC
>JAIXOW010000276.1 GCA_027486615.1 Oxalobacteraceae bacterium
AACATCAGCTTGATGCATCAATGCGTTTAGCTGATGCAGTGTTTTTAGGAAAGGGAAAAATTGATCGAGTGATACTTGATGCAACCCATCAAGCAGTAGAAAATAATTTACAAATGGCGCGAGCATTGACAGAAGTCCAAGATCCTTCACAGTTTAAAGACTTGCAAACCAAACTAGCCTTTCATCCAGAAAAAAATATGCACTATCAGCAAGAAATTTTGTCTGCAGTAGCAGAAATTCAAGGTGAAATGGGTAAGTCTGTGCAGAATTACATGGAACGATTTGGTCAAAATGCAGCAGGTAAGTTATCTGAAGGTGCGCAAACATACGCCAATAAAGAATCTAGTCATCAAGAAAATGGTTTGTTTAATCCTATGGCAAGTATGTTTTCAGTTTGGGAGCGTGCATTTCGTGACGTCACTTCATTGACGAATAAAAATTTAGCAACTGCACAAAAGTCAGCAGAAAATGGTTCTTACGCTGCTGCAAATTCATTATCAGAGACTGCAGATAGTGTGGATGCAGAAGTACATGATTATGAACATGCTGAGCGTAAGCATAGTGGAGCTTCAAAAAAGAAATGAATACATTGATTTGAGTGAAGAAAAAAATTCCCGCATGAGCGGGAATTTTTTTGCGTATTACATTAATTTTATAAAAATCTCATACGGCACAATACATTGCGCCCTACAAATTTCCTATTAAGCGTAAGCCGCATGGCATAAAAGATAAAAATTCCGGACGATTACGCTACGCTAATCGTCCCTACAAATTAGATCAAACCAATCATTGTAGGTACGAATAGCGTAGCGTATTCGTACGTAAATTAAATTTCTATTAGGCTGAAGCCACCTGATCCCAATCTTTATTCGGTGGTGGTACTTTTGTTTGCATCAAACCTGCTTCACGTAATTTTCGTGCTGCTTGTTTAGAGCGTGAACTAGAAGGAGGGAGTCGTCGTAAGGTACGCAATGAATCGATATCGATGATACCGATAGAACGCTGATCAACGGTGATCAAACCTATTTCATTAAACGCAGATAAGGTTCGACTAACCGTTTCTAGGGTTAAGCCTAGATAACTGCCGATTTCATGACGTGTCATACGTAAATTAAATAACTTACTGGAATAGCCCATTTCAGCAAATCGCTCCGATAGCGACACTAAAAAGCGCGCCACTCTCGCTTCTGCAGATAGAGCGCCCAACATACTCACCATCGCTTGTTCGCGTACTAATTCACGACTCATCACGCTATACATAGCATGTTCTAATTCAACATGCACTCTACCTAAGGTAGTGAATTTTTTAAATGGCAGAATAATTAAATCACAATTAGATAAAGCCACTGCTTCAGATGAATAGCGTTTTGTATGAATACCATCAACACCAAAAAGATCACCTTTCATGGGGAAGCTGAGAACTTGTTCATTACCAAATTCATCAATCAACACAGTTTTTAAAAATCCAGAATGTACGATATACAGAGCATCAAAGGTCTGGCCTATGGTGTGTATGCGCTGCCCAGTTTTAAATTGCACATGTTGGAATAAAAATTCTTCATCATTCACAGAAGATGCAACTGGTATACGTAAAAGATCACATAATTCTTTCAGGTTAGACCATAACTTTCCCTGTCGCTGCCAGCCATTATCTGCTGACGAGGAGTGTATGCTCGCATGATTGATTTCCGTTCTGAGCTCTGTTGCTGGTGTCTGTGTCGGTGTCATGGTCATCTCCTGATGGTGGGGTCTGTTTTGATATCCAAATAACTTCATAAAAAGTTATGTCTCGCGGTCAAAACCTTACTTATTATTTAAAAAATCTAATCACATTCAATTTGCGAATCAACGTTTGTAAAAAAAATTAATGCATCTTGTTTCGATAATGAATTTCATTGCTCCTATGATGCGATCTTCTAGTATCACAATTCAATTAATGAATAGCTATCAGCTTGAACTGAATGACTTAGTAGGTCTAATGTATTGTTCGTAGTCTTATTCCTATTTCTTCTACATTCCTTTTTTTACTTTGCAATGTCGTTGATTACTACAATCGAAATGGAATCAGTAAGCTATGTACTACTGCATACTGCACAAGTTCTGCAAGGGAGTGTGTGCCCATTTTTTGCAGAATCCTTGTTTTATGTGTACTAATCGTTTTTGCTGATAAATGAAGCGACTCTGCAATTTCTGAGATAGTTTTTCCTGACACTAGTAAATTGAATACTTCATACTCTCGATTCGATAACGCTTTATGCGGTAATTCCATATTGCTTGGCATTGCATTGATAGCGAGCTGTTCTGCAACTTCCATGCTGATAAAAGGCCGACCAATTGCGACTTTATGAATCGCGCTGACAAGTTTTGCGCTAGCACTCTCTTTTGTTAAATAACCTAGAGCACCTGCTCGTATTGCTCGTACAGCGTATTGCTCTTCTTCATGCATAGTAAGAATCAAAACAGCTAATTTCGGTGATTCATCTTTTATCTGCCTAATAAGGTCAACACCACTTCTGCCCGGCATTGTTAAGTCCAACAACAAAACCTGAAAACCGCCATGTCGAACTAAATTCAAAACTTCAAAACCATTAGCTGCTTCTCCTACTACTTCTATATCGTCTACACCTAGCAAAATGCGTTTTAGGCCTTCTCGCATAATGGTGTGGTCGTCGGCGATAACGACTCTAATCATCTGCCACTACCTTTGAATACCATCACGTTGGTAATCGAATCAGTTCCACAAGTATTTTTGGTTGATAGAAAATACTTGGGTAGTTCTGTTGCTTGTTCCATACGACGACCTGAGCTGAGCTTGCTAATTAGTAATAAAAAGACAACATTTACATTAAATGTATCAGCTTTTGACTGCTTTACCTAGTTGAATCGAATCAAAAATCTGTTCGAAGAGAGCAAATAAGTGATTGGAAAGAGAAGATTTCTTGAGGGGAATTCAAAAGATTGCTCAATGAAAATAAAATAGTCATCATTCACATACAAACTCTTGCATGGAAGAAGTATGAATGGCGTTTTTCTGGAGTGTTTGAGGATGAATGACGCTTACTTTTATGCCTAAGACTAAATGTAAGAAATATGACTGTCTGCAATACAATCCAATACCTGTTAAATTTTTGAACAACTGTAAAGACTATGGATATTCGACTAAGTGATATCGGCCACATCATCCAACTATCAATTGCCCCCGTTTTTTTACTAACGGGTGTTGGCACCAATCTACTGGTGCTCACCAATCGTTTAGCGAGGATCATTGATCGATCGCGTTATTTAGAAGAAAAATTAGAGAACCGTGATATCTCTACTGAGGCAGAAAAGAAGATACGTTTAGAAGCAGGTATATTGTTTCGACGTGCTCGTAAAATTAACCGTGCAATTGCACTCTCCACACTGTGTGCTTTATTTATTTGCATAGTTGTTGCGTCACTTTTTTTAGATGATGCCTTTAATCTAAAAATTAACACAATGATTGCGATGCTGTTTGTGTCAGCGATGGTTTCATTGACAGGAAGTTTTATCTATCTCTTGCGTGAAATTTTAATGGCGACCGAATTCTTAAATAAGCAAAATTGGCATTTACATAAATCATAAAAAAAGAGGCCTAGGCCTCTTTTTTTAGCGTAATCAATCGCGCTCAGTCACATACAATTGCACTCAACTTCATTTAAGCGTTTGAATCAACTCACAACTCGCCTTACATAAAGCATGCTCTTCATTTGCAAAGGCATCACAAATCGTCAGATGATTTATCTCAGGCATAAATACATCTGCTATATGACTAGACTGCCAATTATTAGAAAGTAGTGCAGTTTGTCGTTTGAATTCATCTGATTCTTCATCACCCACTGCTGTGATAAAAGGAATCGCATGGGAGATTGGCATAAAACCGGGTGATAAATGTAGTGCATTCTCTGATGTGATTTTTAAATCCACATTCACAAATTCAGCATAACGGATAGGATCGAGATCATACAGGCCAGACATCAAGATACCGCCCTTGATCAAATCAGCTGGTAAATCATCACCAAACACAGACCACTGAGCTGCCATCATCATTGCGGCTAAATGTGCGCCAGCAGAGTGGCCCGCTACGATGATTTTTTCACGATTAAATTCATATTGATCTGCATTGCGATACAACCAAGCCAAGGCGCGTAATTGTTGGCGCGTGATTTCTTCTATTGAGGCATGTGGCGCGAGTGTGTAATTAGTGAGAGCGACATTACATCCTGCAGCGAGAAAGGGCGGTACAACAAACGTGAAATCAGATTTATCAAGTGAACGCCACCATCCACCGTGAATAAAAACTAAAAGAGGCGCATCACGTTTAGTCGTTGGAAAAAAATCTAAACGTTCACCATCACTCTCACCAAAAGCAATATCCAATACACCGGCATGCGTGCGTCTAGCTAAAGCAGAATCGGTCTGCCAACGTGAAAAAATCTGCGGATGATCAGGAATCGCAGCACGCGCATTGTATTGCGTTGTGAAATGGCGGACTTTGTCTTCATGCATGAGGTGCTTGGTATCGTGGTTCAGGGACATAGTATCTTCAGTCTGTAAGGGGTGAATGCGCTACGTAAAAAATACAGTGTAGTGTTTTTAGTGCGAATCGAAAAGAGTGAAAAGAGTATGTAAATGGCTGCTGCCAACTTGATAACACAGTGCAGATGAATGAATCAGTAAATATTTTTCATAATTGACGTATTGATGTAGTCTGCACTACACTCAAACTGTTTTGGTGCTCGTGCGTCATTCTTGACGTGCAGTTAAACGGGAAACACGAAGTCTGGATGCGCTTTATGCATCTACACCAACGTGTGCTGCCCCCGCAACGGTAAACAAGTGTAGGAATTTATTC
>JAIXOW010000386.1 GCA_027486615.1 Oxalobacteraceae bacterium
GGTCTTTGCATAACTATCTGCCCTCGGTTGCAACATCTCAAAGTGCACGCCATCCCAATCCCAACTTTGTCCCTGTGCGCAAGCATGATGCCGTGACGCTTGTTGAAGAATCGGATTTTCTGCAGGTAAAGAGGAGGATACCCAGCCAAATCGTATTGCTTTCAACAGCGATAAAGCACCACCTGCATGATCCATATCGCTATGAGAAATCACCAATCCATCTAGCGACGTAATACCACGCTTAATAAAGTAAGGTAGCAATACACGTTGCCCAATATCAGACTGTGTTCCTAATTGTGGTCCAGTGTCATATAACAATCTATGAGTCGCTGTTTCTATCAACACTGCATTGCCTTGGCCTACATCGAAAGCAGTCATCCAAAATCCACGACTGGGCGAGCTAGGAAAATTTATAAAAATTGGTAGCCAAGTGAGTAAACCACACCAACGCAGTGGCCAACCGCGTGGAGCAAGTAACCATAAGGTGCCGATGACTGCCAACACTACCGATAGTGCATCCGGTTGCGCACCGCGCCAGACTGCAAAATCCATGTTGCTAAAGTACGTTAACACCATCACTAACCATGCAATGAGTTGATGCGCCAAATCTAAACACCAAGTTGATAGAGGTGTAGGCAACACAACGCCAATTAATGACAGTGGTGTTATGACTAAACTCACTAATGGAATTGCAAACGCATTCGCTAAGGGAGAAATGAGTGATACCTGCGCAAACAACAACATCGTCAGTGGCAGCAAACCTAAAGTGACCGCAGCTTGTGTTGTGATTGCGGGTCGCAATGTGTCGCGACATGTTGATAGCCAATCAGATATCAACTTCTTTTTATGTACTTTTGGATTCAACAACTGAGTATGGCTAGGCTTATTTTCTATAAGCTCATGCATGCGACCAACTGTTGCATACAAAATGCAGGCAATTGCAGTGAATGACAACCAAAAGCCTGGCCACAATACAGCCCAAGGATCAAATAGCGTCACTACTATCAAAGCGTACGCCAAACTTTGCGAGACCACTATCATGCGTCCAGACCACAACGCAACACATACAACGGCAATCATCATCAGCGTGCGCATAGCTGGTATGCCAAACCCCGCTAGTGCTACATAAATCAAGGCAGCGAAAAAGCCAGTTGCAGCAGCAATTTTTTGTGCAGGGATGAACAAGGGCAAACTAGCACGCGTGAAAAAAGAATGACGCCACAACCATTGCATGAGACCGGCAAATAAAGCCGCCACCATGGTGATGTGTAAACCTGAAATCGAAACTAAGTGGCCTATGCCAGTACGATTAAAAATTTCCCAGTCTGATTGTTCAATCGCACGCTGATCTCCCATCACTAATGCAACGATCACACCCGCATAATCTTTATTTACTAATTGATTTTGTATGCGCTCTCGTAACAGACCACGCAAGCGAGCAATCATGGCTGATGGTTGCATCACCAGATCTTGCAACTTATGTTGTTGTTTAGCTTGCACCGAACCGGTTGCACGAATATTTGTAGATAACCACCATGCTTCTACATCAAATCCATAGGGATTCGCATTACCATGTGGTCGTTTCAATCGCGTCCTAAACTGCCAACGTTCACCAGCACGAACCACAGTGAGTTGCTCACTACGTGACTGATAGAGATAAAGCATGATGCGTTCAGGAATGTGAACTGACTTACCATCCAACAAAGTGGCCTGCTCAACCTGAAACTGAAAACGCACACCATAACTAGCTGGATCAGGTAAGCCCGTTACCACGCCAATCAATAACAACTCTTTGGCTTCCAGTGCCGGTGATAAGGCATCTTGTAATCGCCATTCAGCACGGCCTGCAGCCCATGTGAAAGCTGCAATCACAGCAGTTAAAACAATCAGCGCGATACGTACTCGCTGATACCATCGAAGTGCTAACAGTGCTAAATAAGAGAGAACGAGAAAAGCAAACAACAAGGCATAGCCAATATGCGTAGGTAAAGTGGCTTGCTGTTGCAGCAAACACAGCCCGACTAACCAACCCAGCGCAAAGATGCGCACTTACTGCATGAGTAGGCTACCAAGGCGAGGCAAAACACGCGCTACATTGTCAGTGGTCTGACGCGCAAGATGTGCCAAAGACTGACCGCGCAGCTCGGCCAGTACCGCTGCAATTTTAGGAAGCTGCGCCGGCGTATTGCGAGCCGGATGCAACCATGAAGGAGAAATATCAGGAGAGTCGGTTTCAAGCACAATCAATTCATCCGGCAAAGTGCTAGCGAGTCGTCGAATTTGCAATGCACGCGTAAACGTCATCGCTCCACCAAAACCTAAAGCAAAGCCTAAACGACCAAAGGCTTCGGCTTGCTGCACACTACCATTGAATGCATGCGCAATTCCACTCACAACGGGGATACGACGCAAATATTTTAAGACGATATCTTGTGATCGACGCACATGCACGATCACTGGCAAATTAAAATCACGCGCTATTTTTAATTGTTCAGAATAAAAATATTCTTGTTTAGTGCGCATTGCTGACTCACATAAACTAGGTACAAAAAAATCTAAACCTATTTCGCCAATTGCAATAAATTTTTTATCGTTTAATGCTTGAGCTACAGCGTCTCGCAATACAGATAAATCTTCTTCAACCGCCTGTGGCACATACAGTGGATGTATCCCCAATGCATAAACACAACCAGAATTTTCTATAGCAAGCTCTGCCACTGTCTTGAAATTTGCACGTTCAACCGCTGGAACGACTATCCACTTCACATCTGCAGCTCTGGCTTCATCTGCAATTACATTGCTAGCACCATCATATTCAGTTGCATCAAGATGGCAATGACTGTCAATCCACATACACTTAGCGTGACTCAGCCACTAAACCATCTTCAGACAAACGTAAAACACGATCACAACGGGTAGCGAGTTCACTATCATGCGTGACAATAATGAAAGCAGTACCTAAAGTCTGCGCCAACTCCAACATAAGATCAAAAACCTGATGCGCAGTTTGTCTATCTAAATTTCCAGTTGGCTCATCCGCTAATACACAAGCAGGATTAGTGACTAGCGCACGCGCTAAAGCAACGCGTTGTCGCTCACCACCTGATAATTCGCCAGGCACATGCGTTAGACGTGCTGCAAGACCTACTTTACTTAAGATTATTTCAGCCTGTTCTCTTGCAGCTTGTTGCGTCATTCGACGTATCAACAAAGGCATAGCCACATTATCAAGTGCAGAAAACTCTGGCAGCAAATGATGAAACTGATAAACAAAACCTAAAGAACGATTACGCAACTCACCGCGTTTCGTTTCATTTAAGCTTGCCATGTCTTGACCTAGCAAAGACACACTACCAGTGGTGGGTAAATCTAAGCCACCTAATAAATGTAATAAAGTCGATTTGCCAGAACCTGACACACCCACAATGGCACAACGTTCGCCTTGCGCCACACTCAGATTAATTTTGTCGAGCACGACTAATTGATGCTCACCTTGCGCATAAGTTTTACCTAGCTCATGGCAAGACAAAACAGGTGACATCGTTGGATTCATTTCTTGATTCATTTCTAGATTCATTGCTGTGCTCATTCATACCTCAATGCTTCTGCAGGGCGCACACGTGCTGCACGCCAGCTAGGATATAAAGTCGCAAAAAAAGCTAACACCACAGCCACACCCGCAATACGACCCACATCAGGCCAACGCAAATCGGAAGGCAAAGCACTAATAAGATAAATATCACGTGGTAAAAACTGTACGCCAAATAATGATTCAATAAAGGGCACAATCACATCCACATTCAATGCCACAAGTACGCCACCCGAGACACCAATAAACGTACCTAATAAACCTACTAACGCACCTTGAATCATAAAGATTTTCATAATCGACCCAGGCGATGCACCCAGAGTACGTAAGATTGCAATATCCGCTTGTTTATCTGTCACAGTCATGACTAAGGTAGAAACTAAATTAAACGCTGCCACCGCGATGATCAAAGCAAGAATAATAAACATCATACGTTTTTCAGTTTGTACCGCAGCAAACCAGTTACGATTTTGTTTAGACCAATCACGTATATAAAAATTACCCTCTAACGTTTGGCTAAGTTCACGCGCCACCTCTGGGGCTTGCTGCATGTCTTCTATTTTTAAACGTAAACCAGTAGGCCCACTTTGACGAAACATTTTTTCGCCATCTTCTAAATGTATGAAAGCTAAGGAAGAGTCATATTCATAATGGCCGGCTTCAAACACACCCACCACCGTGAATTGTTTTAAACGCGGTAATACGCCTGCTGGTGTGACTTGTCCTTGCGGTGCAATCATAGTGAGTTTATTTCCCACTCGTAGACCCAAGCTACGTGCTAGCTCAGCACCTATCACCACATTGAATTCACCAGACCGCAAAGCTTCTAAACTGCCACGCTTAACTTGGGTAGCAACATCTGAAACTTTGCCTTCTTCTTGCGGCAAAATCCCTCGTACTAAGACACCACGCAAATTATCGTCATACGCCACCATCGCTTGCGCTTCTACATAAGGTGCAGCACCACGCACTTGTTTGTTTTTCATGACCTCTGTTGCTGTCAGTTGCCAATTAGGCAGCGAGCCAGATGCATCAAACACTTCAATATGCGCTAACACCGACAACATACGATCGCGCACTTCTTTTTGAAATCCATTCATCACCGATAGCACCACGATGAGTGCAGCAACACCCAGTGCTATACCAGCCATGGAAATGAGAGAAATAAAGGAAATAAAGCTATTCCGTGCACTACGCTTACCCGCACGGGTATAGCGCAATCCTATGGTCCACTCGAAGGGAAGATTTTTAAACAAGGCCAACAAACACTCCAAATAATGAGCAAAAACTAATGAAAAACTTTTTCTGGATAATACGTAAGCACTGATGCTTAAAATTCAGAAAACCGCTTTAACCTAAGCTTAATAAACGCAATCTACCGCTGACTAGGCGGCAGTTTGCCATACAATCGCGCCATGACAAATCTGGACATCATTCTCCCCTTTGCCTTTCCCCCTGCTGAGCATGCAAAAGATCTGCTCGACGCCTTACAAGCCCCGGGACTGGCCAGCCTGCTTGCCAAGGCAAGCTTACAGCAGCATCACGACAGTGCACCCTTTAATCCCGCTCTGCCGCATGAATGCTGGCTGTCTCAGGATGAAGAAAATAGTCCTCCAGTTGCACATTTGCTGATGCAAAAGCTTGGGCTTACTACACAAGAAGGACATTGGTTTGTGATGCAACCTGCTAATTTGCATATTGCGCGCGACCATTTAGTTTTAACAGATTGCCGTGATCTTCTTCTCACTGAGAGTGAATCACGTGAGTTGTTTGCCTTAGCCAAACCGCTGCTGACAGAATCAGGAATGACATTGGAATATGGTCATCCCAACATGTGGTTCTTGCGCGCAGACCAGTGGCAAACACTGCGCACTTGCACTCCTGATGTTGTATGTGGTCATAACATTGATGTATGGCTGCCACGTGGAGAAGGCGAACGAGAGTGGCGCAAAATTCAAAATGAATTACAAATGGTCTGGCATACCAGCGCTATTAATGAAAAACGAGAAGCAGAAGGCAAACCACGCATCAATACAGTGTGGTTATGGGGCGGTGCATCACATAAGCAAACAGCATCTGCAGGATGTGCATTGTTGGTTGATAGCCTACTTCAACAAAATCAACCACAGCATCTGCGGACACAAAAAAGTTTTGTAGATTTTCAAACAGCACAACAAGATCAAGTAGAAACACAGACCGTGTTACTTGACCAACTCATTCCTTCAGCACTGCATGCGGACTGGGCAAGTTGGCTCTCTGCCTATGCGGAACTGGATCAAACATGGTTTGCCCCACTTGCCGCTAGTCTTCGTGAAGGACAGATAAAAAAAATATCTTTGTACCTCTCTGATACGGATCGTTTACAGCATTGGCAGATCACTGCGCTCTCTATGCGAAAATTCTGGGTTAAAGATTCACTCAAACGTCTCGCACCATGACACGTCTCGCTGTTCGTCCCTATTCTGCTCGACAAGCCGCCATGCTCAGTCAACAAGGATTGCATCCGGTACTAGCGCGCTTACTCGTCGCACGTGGACTCAACGATGTAAAAGAACTCTCAACGGGATTAGATGCTTTAATCCCACCGCAAGCGTTATTGCAAGTTGGTGACGCTGCCATGTTTCTTGCAGATGCAATTGAAGCTGAACAAAAACTACTCGTGGTTGCTGACTATGATTGTGATGGAGCTACTGCTTGTGCTGTTGCAGTGCGCGGCTTACGTAGCATGGGCGCACAAGTGGATTATCTGGTTCCGAATCGATTTGAATATGGTTACGGTCTAACACCAGAAATCGTGGCACTCGCTGTAGAAACTAAATCACCCGACATCATAATCACCGTGGATAACGGTATTGCAAGTGTAGAAGGCGTTGCAGCAGCGCAGGAATTAGGAATTGAAGTTGTCGTAACAGATCATCACTTACCCGGCGATCACTTACCTGCAGCAGCCGTCATCGTTAATCCCAATCAACCACACTGCAACTTCCCGAGTAAAAATCTAGCAGGTGTCGGTGTGATGTTTTATGTGTTGATGGCGTTACGCGCAGAGCTGCGTTTACGTGGTCATTTTGAAGCACAAAATCAACCTCGACTCGACAAGCTGTTGGATCTTGTCGCGCTAGGCACCGTTGCAGATGTTGTCAAGCTTGATGCGAATAACCGAGTTTTAGTAGCGCAGGGTTTACAACGTATTCGCACTGGTCATGCGTGTGCAGGTATTAACGCTTTATTTCGCGTTGCGGGTAAAGAAACGCGGCAAGTCAAAGCCATCGATCTTGGCTTCACAGTTGGCCCACGTTTAAATGCTGCAGGTAGATTAGCGGATATGTCACTAGGCATAGAATGTTTACTCACCGATGATCTAGGACGTGCAGCAGAAATAGCCAGTCAGCTCGATAACATTAATAGAGAGCGACGTGCTATCGAAAATGATATGCAAGAAGCCGCGATGCAAACTCTTGAAAACATCAACCCTCAATCCAGTGCCACGCTATGTTTATTTAACGATCAATGGCATCAAGGTGTGATTGGCATTGTCGCTTCACGTTTAAAAGAAAAATATTTTCGTCCTACCATTACCTTTGCACCTGCCGGCAATGGAATGATTAAAGGATCGGGGCGATCCATACCCGGCTTTCATTTGCGAGATGCTTTAGATTTAGTTTCAAAACGTGCCCCCCATCTCATCGATAAATTCGGTGGCCATGCAATGGCAGCGGGCCTGTCTTTACAAGAAAAAGATTTTGAAGAATTCTTAAGCAATTTTGAACAGGTTGGTAAAGAGTGGTTAACCTCGAGCCAACTTGAGCATGTTGTAGAAACCGATGGCGAGCTAGAAATTAGTGATTTCAACTTAGATTTTATTTCTTTGCTAGAAACGCAGGTTTGGGGACAAGGATTTGCTCCACCCGTATTTAATGATCAATTCCAAGTATTAAATCAAAAGATACTCAAAGAAAAACATCTCAAATTATTTTTAGAAAAAGATGGACAACAATTTGATGCAATTTGGTTTAACCACACAGACGGGCTGCCTAAATTAATACGTGCGGCTTATCGCCTAGATGCGAATGAATATAATGGACGAACCAAAGTTCAATTACTGCTGGAACACGCCGAAGCTGTATAAAATCCACCACAAAAACCGTTGTAAAAAAACACGGACATAGTACATCAGCCTATTAGACAAACTCCCCGCTTGGGATTTATCTTGATTATTAAATCAATTGAGATAAATAAATGGGAGCAGTCTTATGCTGGACTATCGCCTTCAACTCGATCACTGGCTCTATGCCATCAATTCCGATTTAAAACTGGATGAGAATGATGGCGTATTCATAGAAACAGAACATCATTCACCGATTTTAATTTCCCTCTCCGAGCAAAAACCGATTTGTCATTTATATGCTCCCCTGCCTTCATTACCTTATGACGATTTAGAAGCATTATTCATTCAAGCCTTGGAATTAAATAGCTACGGCATCCCATTAGGTGGTTGTTGGTTAGCTTGGGAAGATGAATTAAACATGCTGTGTCTGCGCTATGACTTTAATCTAGCGCGCGGCGATCAAGTCAGCTTTCAAAACACCATACAAAATTTTATATCTGCAATGGGAATAACAACATCGCTGTTTGCAGAAAATTCTCTTCAACCAGATAACATTCTAATCCAACAGAAAGCTAGTCAAATTAATTATCAACAATTAGCTTGAATTAAATGAAAATAAAACTAGGCGAGATTAACGATGGAAAAAATCAATGAATTTTTAAGACCGAGAATTCCAAATGATTTATTAGGTGAATATGGCTCAATCACATTAGAAAAAATAAATCATCCACCCATCACACTTGATATCACCAACAATAGTGAGGTTTGTCATTTATCTGCGCCTGTGGCTTCCATACCAGAAATCAATGCTATTCCCCTACTATGGTCAGCTTTAGAATTAAACAGTCTTAGTTATGGCAATCATGAGTGTTGGATAGCAAAAAATCATGAAGAAGAAACGCTGTTTGTTTGCAGAAATTTATTTATTCCTGAGTTAGATACGAACAATTTTAATCAAGCCTTGGATGAGTTTTTTGAAATTGCATCGGGTATGAGGAATGCCTTATCAATTGATATGGATAACTCATCACTTCAGTAAATAAAAAAGAGACATATCATGGACAGAACTAGCTCAAGCCACAACTTGCGCACAACGGACACAATCCAAGACAATTCGATAAATAATAAACAAACTCAAAATGAAAAGTCTTCAGTTATTGTTAGCTTCGGAAAACAAAAGCAATTCACTTTACCAAAAACAGCATTTAATAATCCTCAACAAGCAGTAAAGACATATGTAAATTTTAATCATGCAATGCTTAGCGATCCACAAACTCCCTATAAAGACGGAAAATTCTATGAAGTTCGAGCCGAAACTGAGTATATTTATAATGTCCTTCTAAACTTTGAGAACTCTGTTTTTAAATATCACGATAAATATGATTCAACAAAAAATGACCCCACTAAAAGAGAAAAATGGAAGGAATTTAAATCTTAAAGAAGTGCTTTGCCTAAAAAAAATGAAGTAATTGATAAAAAAAATTCTCTACAAGCTTCACCGGCGTATATACAACTTAGAGGAACAAGAAATCAGTCATATCTTGAAAAAATATTAGCAGACTCACCATTAAGCACAAAGCTTGATCCTCTAACAGGTGTTTTTCGAGATTCAAAAACAGGACTTTATGCGGAGTTAAAGCTTTTAGTTAATAAGCCACGTAAATATGTCCTATGCCTTGGATCAACTGGTGTTGGCCGTATGACCATGAAGCAAATCAAAGTCGATATAGCTCAGGTACAAAATAAAACAAAGGTTCCATCTGCTTATGAGCAGGCAGTTGATCTCGTAGCTGAATTGATAAAAGAATTAAGTAAATCTGGAGCAAATATAATAGTCACCGGACAATCTATGGGTGGTGGTCTAGCGAATTATGTTGGTATGAAAGTTGGCATTGAATCAGTTTGTTATAACCCTGCTGCACTTGGACAGGCTGCCATCAAAGATTTAAAAAGAAGTGGTTCCTTAACCGCAGAAAATCTAAACAAACAAAAAATTATTCGTCAAAAAGGCGATATCTTTAGTGGCGAAAATAATCAAAAGAACATAGCGCAATTAGCTAATTTTTTTTCTTCAGAAAAGGTAGAAAGGCCACAACATCTAGGGCCAACCTTCATAGCAAATAAAATTGATAACCCTCCTCTCAATGGCATAACAAGGGGCTTTGAACTTAGACATTTAACACGTTCCTTTCAGCCATTTTATGACTATTCAAATACCCAAACTTCTCAATCTACTACTATTTCCAAAAAATCTGATGCATCATCAGAATCTTCTTCTGCTAGCTCACCATCCGGTGGTGAAAAAAGCTAATCTTCAGTATCGATACGAATCAGTTTTACTTCATTTTTCCTAATCACTCAGCAAACTCCTCCCATCACAAACCTGCTTGGCTTGCCTTCATCTACAAAAGCTCACTCAGGTATAATCTCGGGCTTTACTGCGAGCCTTAAAATCCATGGAAGCTGAACGTTTAAACGCCCTCTCTTCGCTCTTGACCGATTTGTCGGCACGCGAATCCGACCTACGGAGGTATCTTTGACTTCGATCTGAAGTCAGAGAAGCTTGAGCAAGTCAACGCCGAACTCGAAGATCCTAAAGTCTGGGAAGACCCCAAGCGCGCACAGGATCTCGGCAAAGAAAAAAAATCCCTAGAAGCTATTGTCGATTCATTAACCACGATTGCTAGTGGTCTGCGTGATGCCGCTGATCTATTTGGCATGGCTAAGGACGAGAATGATGAAGAGACCTTAGTTGCGGTTGAGACGGACGCACACGACCTACAAAAGCAAGTGGAACTCATGGAGTTCCGGCGTATGTTTTCTAATCCTCTGGATAAGAACAACTGTTTTGTGGATATTCAAGCTGGTGCTGGCGGCACTGAAGCGCAAGACTGGGCTTCAATGTTATTGCGTCAGTACTTACGCTACGCAGAGCGCAAGGGTTTTAAAGCTGAAATCCTTGAGCAATCCGATGGTGACGTAGCCGGCATTAAAACTGCCACGCTAAAAATTGAAGGCGAATATGCCTACGGTTTTTTGCGCACAGAAACTGGCGTGCATCGTCTAGTACGTAAATCGCCATTTGATTCAGCTAATGGTCGTCACACTTCTTTCTCGAGTTTATTTGTTTATCCCGAAGTCGATGAATCGATAGAGATAGATGTTAATCCCGCTGATGTACGTATCGATACTTATCGTGCATCGGGCGCAGGTGGTCAGCACATTAACAAAACCGATTCTGCTGTGCGCTTAACTCACGGTCCGACTGGGATTGTAGTGCAATGTCAAAACGATCGTAGCCAACATAGAAATCGCGCTGAAGCATGGGCAATGTTGAAATCCCGTTTGTTTGAACATGAATTACGTAAGCGTATGAGTGAGCAACAAAAACTAGAAGATTCAAAAACAGATATCGGTTGGGGACATCAGATTCGTTCTTATGTATTAGACCAATCCCGTATCAAAGATTTACGTACCAACTTTGAAGTTGGGAATACTAAAGCGGTACTCGATGGCGATCTAGATGACTTTATCGCTGCCTCATTAAAACAAGGCGTTTGAACACGATCATTATGATGACTGATAAATACGAAGGTCTGCAGGAAGAAAAAGACGAAAATTCCATTATCGCTGAGCGACGCGCTAAACTCGCGACGCTGCGTGAACAAGGTATCGCCTTCCCGAATGATTTCAAACCGCAGCATAAAGCTGCAGATTTACATGAACAGCATGGACAAGCCGAGCGTGAACATTTAGAAGCGCATCCAGTACCGGTCGTAGTAGCAGGTCGTATGATGTTAAAGCGTGTGATGGGTAAAGCATCATTCGCTACCATACAAGATGCTACTGGTACACGTGCAGATGGTCGTATACAGCTTTACATCACCAATGAATCAATCGGTGAAGCAGAGCATGAAGCCTTCAAGCATTACGACATTGGCGACATACTTGGCGCAGAAGGCACGCTGTTCAAAACTAAAACAGGTGAGTTGTCTGTCAAAGTCACCACGCTACGCTTACTAACAAAATCACTACGCCCTCTGCCAGATAAATTTCATGGCCTATCTGATCAAGAAACCAAATATCGTCAGCGCTATGTTGATTTGATTATGAACGAAGAAACGCGTCGTACTTTCAAAGCGCGTACTGCAGCCATGTCCTCTATCCGTCGGTTTATGGATAGCCATGATTTCATGGAAGTGGAAACACCGATGTTGCATGTGATTCCAGGTGGTGCTGCGGCTAAGCCTTTTATCACACATCACAATGCATTAGACATGGAAATGTTTTTACGCATAGCACCGGAGCTGTATCTAAAACGCTTAGTGGTGGGTGGTTTTGATCGTGTGTTTGAAGTCAATCGTAATTTCCGTAATGAAGGTGTGTCACCTCGTCACAATCCTGAATTCACGATGATGGAATTTTATGCAGCTTATGTCGATTACAAATGGCTGATGGATTTCACGGAAGCCGTGATTCGTCAGGCAGCTGTGGATGCACATGGCACTGCTAAATTAAGTTATCAAGGTCGCGATCTTGATCTGTCACAGCCATTCCATAGAATGACGATTGTGCAAGCAATTAATAAATTCGCTCCTCAATACACGCACGAGCAATTGCATGATGAAACCTTCCTCAAAGCTGAACTGAAAAAATTTGGTGCAAAACCACATGCTCACGCAGGTTTAGGCGCACTGCAATTAGGCTTGTTTGAAGAAACAGCCGAAGCGCAACTGTGGGAGCCAACTTACATCATTGATTACCCTATTGAAGTCTCTCCACTTGCGCGTGCTTCCGATACCGTTCCTGGCATTACTGAGCGCTTTGAATTATTCATGACAGGCCGTGAAATCGCGAATGGCTTTTCTGAATTGAATGACGCTGAAGATCAAGCCGCACGCTTTCATGCACAAGTCGCAGCGAAAAAAGCGGGTGATGATGAAGCCATGTATTACGATGCAGATTACATCCGTGCTTTGGAATACGGCATGCCTCCTACTGGCGGCTGCGGAATAGGCATAGATAGATTAATGATGTTAA
>JAIXOW010000425.1 GCA_027486615.1 Oxalobacteraceae bacterium
ACGTTTTGTGCTGTCGCACCAGAACATGCCTTAGCAACGCATGCTGCACAAAATAATCCTGCACTGGCTGCTTTCATCGCTGAATGCAAACAAGGTAGTGTGATCGAAGCTGATATGGCGACGATGGAAAAGAAAGGTATGCCTACTGGTTTGTTTGTCACTCATCCACTGACTGGTAAAGAAATTGAAGTTTGGGTGGGCAATTATGTATTGATCACATATGGTGATGGCGCTGTCATGGGCGTACCAGCTCATGATGAACGTGATTTTGCTTTTGCAAAAAAATATTCTTTAGCTATTCAACCTGTGATTCAAGTTGAAAACAAATCATTTAGCACCGATGCTTGGCAAGAATGGTATGCCGACAAAGAGCATGGTATCTGCATCAACTCAGAAAAATATAATGGACTGCATTATCAACAAGCCGTCGATGCAGTCGCAAATGATTTAGCAGCACACACCTTAGGTGAGAAAAAAATCACCTATCGTTTGCGTGACTGGGGTATCTCACGTCAACGTTATTGGGGCACACCGATTCCTATTATTCACTGCGCAAGTTGTGGTGATGTACCTGTTCCAGAAAAAGATTTGCCAGTGGTCTTGCCTGAAGACTGCGTGCCTGATGGTAGTGGTAATCCACTCAACAAACACACAGCTTTTCTGACAGTCGATTGCCCGACTTGCGGCAAACCTGCTCGTCGTGAAACAGACACCATGGATACGTTCGTTGATTCATCTTGGTATTACATGCGTTACTGCTCGCCTGGTAGTAATAGCTCGATGGTGGATGAACGCAATGATTACTGGATGCCTATGGATCAATACATAGGTGGTATTGAACATGCTGTCTTGCATTTACTCTATGCGCGCTTCTGGACTAAAGTGATGCGTGATTTTGGTTTAATCAAGTTTGATGAGCCTTTTGTGAATTTACTCACACAAGGCATGGTGCTTAATGAAACCTATTATCGCGAAGATAGCTCTGGCAAAAAAACTTGGTTTAATCCAGATGATGTTGCATTAAATCTGGATGATAAAGGTCGACCTGTTTCTGCAACCCTGATCAGTGATGGACAAGCTGTATCCATAGGCGGTACAGAAAAAATGTCTAAGTCTAAAAACAATGGCATAGATCCACAAGCGCAGATCGATCAATACGGCGCTGACACAGCTCGTTTATTCACCATGTTTGCTTCACCACCAGAACAAACATTGGAGTGGTCAGGCACTGGCGTAGAAGGTGCACATCGTTTCCTGCGTCGCGTTTGGACCTATGCGCATGCACAGGCTAACTTTATACAAGGCGCTATCACTGCCAAAGCAAGTGGCAACTTATCTACACAAGCGAGTAATCTGCGACGTGACATACATAAAATTTTGCAGCAAGCAGATCATGACTATAAACGCGTGCAATACAACACCGTTGTTTCAGCTTGCATGAAAATGCTTAACCTCTTAGAAGCAGCAAAACTAGAGAACACTCCTGCGGATAAATCTGCACTGCGTGAATGCCTCTCTATTTTTCTGCGTGTACTGTATCCGGTCTCACCGCATATCACGCATGCAATTTGGGAAGCCCTAGGTTTAGCAAAAGAGTTGGGCGATATCTTAGATGCGCCTTGGCCTAGCGTTGATGCAAGCGCACTCGAACAATCTGAAATTGAACTCATGATACAAGTCAATGGCAAACTCAGAGGCAGTATCATCGTGGCCAAAGACGCAGATAAAGCCACCATAGAAGCCTTAGCTTTAGCGAATGACCATGTCAAAAAATTCGTTACCGACACACCGAAAAAAATCATAGTCGTACCCGGCAAATTAGTTAATATCGTTGCATAAGGCTTAGTCATGAATACACGTCGTCGCGCCCTCGTATCTTTATTGCTGCTTACCTCTTTAGCTGCATGTGGATTTCAATTGCGCGGCACACGCGCAGATTCCAAACTATCTTTTCAATCTCTATATCTCGATGCACCAGCACGAACACCACTAGAACGTGAATTGCGTGCAGCACTTAAGACACAAGATGGATTAACGCTAGTCAGCGATCCTAAGGCAGCCGATGTCAGCTTATTTATCTCAAGTGCTGTCGAGGAAAAGAAAGTGCTGACCTTAAATTCA
The DNA here is from genome assembly GCA_027486615.1 of Oxalobacteraceae bacterium. GTDB lineage: Bacteria > Pseudomonadota > Gammaproteobacteria > Burkholderiales > Burkholderiaceae_D > Pernthalerella. The sequence goes on from JAIXOW010000425.1 coordinate 2,122, forward strand.
CAAGGTCAGGTGCGTGAATTTAGTTTGCTGTATCGATTAAATTTTAGTGCGAAAGATAGCGATGGAAAAGTATTAGTCCCAACTACTGAATTAGCATTGCAAAGTTCTATGGCCTTCAGTGAATCACAAGCTCTCGCAAAAGAAACAGAAGAAAGAATGATTTTTGCTGATTTACGTGGCGATGCAGTAAGTCAAATTCTTCGTCGCTTAACTCGTATTAGCTCAGAAAAATAAATTCATGCAATTGCGCGCAGAAGCTCTCGAAGCTCATCTTGCAAAATCACTTGCACCTTTGTATGTGATTACGAGCGATGAACATTTATTAGCATTAGAGGCTGCAGATAAAATACGCGCGTATGCAAGGTCTCAGGGGTTTTCAGAACGTGAAGTATTAGTCGCCGATCGTTATTTTGATTGGAGTAGCTTATTAGCTGTCAGTCAATCTATGTCTTTGTTTGGCGATCGTAAACTCATAGAATTACGACTACCTACCGGCAAACCTGGCAAAGAAGGTGGACAAGCTCTGCAACAGTTTGCTGCACTCTCTGCTAGCCAGCCTGAAGCAAAAGACACGCTCACTTTAATATCTCTGCCTAAGTTAGATTGGGCGACGCAAAAAAGTGTATGGGCAACGGCCTTACAACAATCGGCAGTCTTTATCGACATCCCTTTAGTTGAGCGCGCACAGCTCGCAAACTGGATAGGTCAGCGACTCACTGCACAAGGACAAAGTGCAGAAAAAATAGCATTAGATTTTATGGTGGAGCGCGTAGAAGGTAATTTATTAGCAGCGCATCAAGAAATTCGTAAACTAGGACTACTCTATCCAGAAGGACGTCTTAGCGCTGAACAAATTCAAGATGCCGTCTTAAATGTCGCACGCTATGATGTCTTTAAATTATCTGAGGCTATGTTAGCTGGTGATGTAGCCCGCCTCACCCGCATGCTAAATGGACTCAAAGGTGAAGGCGAAGCTCTGCCTTTGATTTTATGGGCAATGGCAGAGGAAGTGCGCATACTTCTAAAATTAAAGTTGGGTACAGACGAAGGTCGTCCGCTTGCTATGCTATTAAAAGAGTATCGGATCTGGGGACCGCGCGAGCGTTTAGTTGGTCCCGCTTTATCCCGTTTATCAACACGAATTTTACAAAATGCTTTAGCCGATGCAGGTCAAATCGATCGCATGATTAAAGGTTTAAGAGCAAAACGTTTTGCGGGTGATGCATGGGATGCATTACTACAATTAGGTTTAAAAATTGCACGGCACTAAACTAGTCCTACTTGAAACAGCAGTACTTATCCAAGTAAGTTAAAAGAGAAAAGATATGGATATTCAGACCACCATGAATAATATTGGTCAGGCAGCGCGTAAAGCGTCTCGCATCATGGCCAAAGCAGATACTGCCTCTAAAAATAGAGCGCTCGCTTTGATTGCGCAAGCGATACGTCGCGATGCAGCTTTACTGTCAGCAGCCAATCAACAAGATTTGCAAGCAGCACGCGCTGCGGGCTTAGCAGAAGCTATGCTGGATAGACTCACCTTATCCGACAAAGCAATTACAACCATGGCAGAAGGCTTAGAGCAAATCGCTGCTTTGCCTGATCCTATTGGTGAAATCAGCAATATGAAATTCAGACCAACTGGCATACAAGTAGGACAAATGCGTGTGCCATTAGGTGTAATCGGTATTATTTATGAAGCACGTCCAAATGTCACTGTGGATGCAGCAGGTCTTTGTATTAAGAGTGGTAACGCCACCATACTGCGTGGTGGCTCGGAAGCCATACACTGCAATCAAGCACTCGCAAAACTTGTTAAAGAAGGTTTAGCAGGTGCAGGATTGCCAGCAGATGCAGTACAAATTGTAGAAACCACGGATAGAGCTGCTGTCGGTGCCATGATCACCATGCCGCAATATATCGATGTCATCGTGCCACGTGGCGGTAAAGGATTGATCGCACGACTGATAGAAGAATCTACCGTGCCTATGATTAAACACTTAGATGGCATTTGTCATGTTTATATTGATGACAAAGCAGATTTGACTAAAGCTCTGCCGATTGCATTTAATGCGAAATGCCATCGCTATGGCACATGCAATACGATGGAAACTTTATTAGTAGCACGCGCTGTTGCTGCTGAAGTGTTACCTGAGCTAGCTAAACTGTATGCCGATAAGGAAGTCGAGCTGCGCTGTGATGCTGAATCTAAAAAAATTCTGGCTAACTATCCGCATCTACAATCCGCAACAGAAGAAGACTGGCGCACAGAATATCTAGATGCCATTCTCGCTGTGAAGATAGTCGCTAATGTGGATGAAGCAATAGATCATATTAATACCTATTCATCACAACATACAGATAGCATCATCACTGAAGACTATAGCCGTGCTATGCAATTCTTACGTGAAGTCGATTCTGCTTCAGTGATGGTGAATGCTTCTACTCGTTTCGCTGATGGCTTTGAATATGGACTAGGTGCTGAGATAGGTATCTCGAATGACAAATTACATGCACGCGGACCAGTAGGCTTAGAAGGCCTGACCTCATTGAAATACGTCGTACTAGGTCATGGCGAAGTAAGAGTTTAAGTTCAAATTCAGTATTTAGGATAACAACATGCTGTGGATTAAAGCTTTGCATATTGTATTTATCGCTTCATGGTTTGCCGGTTTATTTTATTTACCGCGCATCTTTGTGAATTTAGCGATGGAGACCAATGAGGTAGCGACTGCCAGACTCTTACTCATGGCAAGAAAGCTCTATCGCTTTATGACGATACTCGCTGTGCCGGCTTTAGCATTAGGTCTGTGGTTATGGTTAGTTTATGGCATAGGCATGGCAAGCGGCTGGATGCATCTAAAACTAGCGTTGGTAGTTTTATTACTTGGCTACCATCATGTATGCGGTCGTATGCTCAAACAATTTGAACAAGGCGCCAACCAACGTAGTCATATCTGGTATCGATGGTTTAATGAAGCACCCGTGGTTGCGATGTTTATCGTTGTGATCTTAGTGGTTGTGAAGCCGTTTTAATTCTCATAAAAAAATAACTTGTTATGACCAAAACAGTAGAATATTTTCTTGCTCCACAATCCCCTTATGCTTATCTAGGACATGATCGCTTTGTTAGCATCATAAAAAAAACTCAGGCCACTGTTCTCATTAAACCTTTTGATGTTGCGAAGATTTTTAGTTTGTCTGGTGGCGTGCCAGTTGCACAACGCCCACCACAACGTCAGGCTTATCGTTTAGTTGAGTTGCAACGTTGGAGTACCTACCTTAATAAACCGTTTGTGCTGCATCCCGCATTTTTTCCTGTCTCTGGCGATCCTGGCTCTAAACTCATCATCGCTGCACAACAAGCGTATGGAACAGAACAAGCACTGGACTTAGCTGGGGCTTTAGGTAAAGCAGTATGGGCTGAAGAAAAAAATATTACTGATCCACAGACTTTAGAATCTATTGCAAACGCACTGAAATTAGATGGCGCAAAACTAGTCGCTGCTATAGTCTCAGAGGCTGTATTAGCAGTTTTTAATGAAAACACCGAAGCAGCTATTGCAGCGCAGGTGTTTGGTGTGCCTTGGTATCGCATAGAAGGTGAAAATTTTTGGGGGCAAGATAGATTAGATTTTGTAGAGCGCGCGCTCAACCCATAAATTTTTTTGTACAGTTTTTTTCGGTACTACTGCTGGTAGTAGTGCCACATCGTTATTAACGGATAAAAGGTTCCCCGACATGAAACACTCGTATTCTTATTTTTGTCCCTGCCCACGTGGCTTAGAGGCAGCACTAGCAGAAGAGCTGAATGAAATTGCAGCGCTGCATCCCACACTGAAAATACATAATCAAGTACCTGGAGGCGTACATTGCTCAGGCACCTTTGCCGATGCGATGCGATTAAATCTACATTCACGTATCGCCTCACGTATTTTGCTGCGCTTAGCGCAATCTTCCTATCAAAATGAAAATCATATTTATGATTTAACACTCGCGCAAGCTTGGGAAGAATGGTTTGATGTAGACCATACGATACGAGTCGATGTCACAGCCATTAAGTCGCCACTGAAAAGTTTAGAATTCACGACGCTAAAAATTAAAGATGCAGTATGCGATCGATTTCGTGAGCGCTTTGATAAACGTCCTTCGGTCGATACTAAAAATCCTGATATGCGTATCGTAGGATTCTTAGATGCACGACACTTCACGATTTATCTCGATACATCTGGCGAAGCTTTATTTAAACGTGGATGGCGATTAGAAACAGGTGATGCGCCTTTACGTGAAAATCTCGCGGCAGGATTACTCCGTGTAGCAGGTTGGCGCCCCGGCACTGTCTTACTTGATCCCATGTGTGGATCCGGCACCATCTTGATTGAAGCTGCGCAAATGCTAGCAGGCATGCCTGCTGGCATGAATAGATCTTTTGCCTTTGAAAAATTTCTAACATTCCCTGCTAGCGAATGGGACGCTATTAAAGCAGCAGTCTCTCGCAATCCATTGCCACGCACTCCAACTATTTTCGGTAGCGATATCTCGGGCGATATGGTTACCATGACCCGACATAATCTTCAGCAAGCAGGTATAGAGTTTGATGTGCCACTCAAACAGATTGAAGCACAAGAAGTGAAGCCGCCCTCTGGCATTCCTGGTGTGTTATTAACTAACCCGCCTTATGGAGAACGGATAGGTGTGCGTGGTGACAGCAGTTTACCTACGGATGAACTTGCGGTTGGATTTTTTAGTGCATTTGGTAGCACTTTAAAAAGCCGTTTTGCTGGTTGGCAGGTTTTATTATTTACTGCTGATTTAACGCTGCCGCGTTTACTACGTTTAAAAGAATCGCGTAAAACGCCGTTTTTTAATGGTGCGATTGAATGTCGATTATTTCGATTTGAAATGGTGGCGGGATCGAACCGGCGTCAGACTACGAATACGGTAGATGCTGCGACTTCTGATAATCAGAACCAAGAGAAGCCGCATTAAAAATTACTAATTTATTTGCGATTATTATCTGGCGCTACATTTGCAAGAAACAATCTCAGATAAGGTCTCGCTTCTGCTCCCACTTTTAACTGCGCACCTGAAATTGATTGTGAATGTGTTGATAAAATTTGTGTTGAGGACGCTGACTTTCTTCTTGATGAAATTTTATGAATTGCGCGTTCTAAATGTGCAGATCGCAAGGGAGTGTTATTAATTGCATCAGTCATTACGGCTGATTTTTCTACTTTGATAGATTCAGTGGATTGCGTACTAACTCGCTCTTCGCTTTGTGTTTGAGATACTGTATTACTTAGTTGTGTTTGGGATAATCGCATAATAGTCTTTTCAATCATTCAAGCTGCTTTACCTAAAAAAAATTCTGATAATCCGTCATCGCCATGTGATTGCGATGCAATCAAATTCTGTAGTTCTTTTGAAAAATCTAAATAATCTGATAAAAACTCAGCGATCTGCGGTGCGTCATACTCACAAGCTATATCAGCTCGTAAAACTAAATGTCCTGTGTCTCTATCAAATCCTAGTGATTCACTATTAATTCCACTTAATTCGAGATTAATCGATAAAATAGTTTCAAAAATTTCTGGCCTTAAGGTATCTTCAAGATAACCTAAGTCTACAAAACAGCTAATGACTTCATCAACTTCTTCGTTGTAATACAGACCAACTCTAAATTCTTGTAAAAGGATTTCACCATGCTCTGCCAGATGAAAAATATCTTTCTCACCAAATTCTCGTGAGAGATCGACGCAAAGCTGATAAAAATCCTCATTTTTCATAATCTGCTAGAAAGATGCTGCAAGCACAGGGAGAAAACAGGAGAGAGAAACTTCTGACCAACGCTAGGAGTAGGTAAGATAATCAGTACTTTTGTTCCAGCATGGCATACAAATTACAATAATTCAGATGACTATCTCGTCTCATGTAATGCGCAATTCGCTGATTCAGTGAATCACCCATTATTTTTTATTACCTATATAAAATTGGCACAGCCTCATAATGAAATCAGAACAGTCAGCATCTGCCTTAAACACATCCTCTACAGCGATGTCTGGCTCAAGATTAATCAGCGCAAATTTTCTCGCTTTAATTCTTGCTGCACTAGCCATGCTAGGCCCATTTGCAGTAGATGGTTATCTTCCTGCCTTTCCCGCGATTCAAGCAGATTTGCTCACTAGTGAGCTTGCAGTTCAACAAACCTTAACTGCTTATATGGCAGCCTTTGCCGTCATGATCTTATGGCATGGTGCTTTATCTGATGCCTTTGGCAGACGTCGCATTATTCTTATTTTTCTTGTCATATTTAGTCTAGCTTCACTAGCCTGTGCATTCGTCAATAGTATTGAATCATTATTATTCTTTCGTGCCCTGCAAGGTATTTCGGCAGGAGCTGGCGTTGTAATTGGTCGAGCGATTATTCGCGATCTCTATCAAGCTGCTGATGCAGAACGCATGCTGTCCTTAGTCACGATGATTTTCTCAGTCTCTCCAGCGATTGCTCCTATTGTTGGTGGCTGGGTGGTAACACTGTCTAGCTGGCACACAATTTTTGTCTTGCTCGCTTTTTTTACATTTGCTTTGATATGGTTATGCTGGCGCTATTTGCCTGAAACACTAATACCAGATCATAGACAGTCATTTAAACCTACATCGCTATGGAATAATTATAAAAATATTTTTAGCTCACCTATTTTTCAATTGAAAGCAGGTGCGATTGCATTTAATTTTTCAGGTCTCTTTTTATATGTTGCCTCTGCACCCGCCATCGTTACCCGTCATTTAAGCTTACAAGCACATCAATTCGCATGGTTATTTGTACCCGCCGTAGTGGGAATTTTTTTAGGCGCACTGGCTGCAAATCGAATGGCAGGTCGCTATAAATCACAGCGCCAGATAGCAAGTGGTTTTGCTTTACTACTTCTCTCAGGCATATTAAATATAAGTTATCACCTGTTATTTCCTCCTGCTTTACCGTGGACAGTTCTTCCTTTGTTTTTTTATGCCATGGGTATGTCTATGGTGGCGCCTGGCTTAACATTATTAGTCCTCGATTTATTTCCACACATACGTGGCACAGTCGCTTCTTGTCAGTCATTTACCATGACCATGCTATCTGCTTTTACGGCCGGTATAATCGCACCATTACTGAATACATCCATGTTAAAGCTCGCAATAGGACAATGCGCTTTTTGTTGTTGTGGCTTGTTACTGTGGCGCTTAGGTAGAAAAATGAGTAAAGCACAATCACGCACTACTTCATCGTAAAGAATTCTGCACATGACTAAGCGCAGCTTGTTCTTAAGCTTATTGATGATTTTTGCATCTGCTATGACGCATGCGGATGAATTAGTCCAGATATGGCAATCACCAGATAAAGGTGTCACGCATTATCTAGAATTAGAAAGTATTCAACGTAATAGTGAATTAGTCGTTATGTCGCGTATTGTTAATTACCTGCCACCCTATCTACGTCGTATTAATCGCCGCACTTATGCTTCACAGCGCATCATCACTGAGTTTGATTGTAAAAAAATGCAATTACGTCAGTTGAGTGCGCACTGGCATGAAGGTGAACTAGGTAGTGGCGCTATACTTAATCATGAAAATCGACCTGATGTCTGGGAAGTAGCTACACATGATGTCTTTACTGAGCCACTTTGGAAAATCGCTTGTGACCCTCAACCATGACTAACGCATTTGATCAAGGCCATCTGGACGTAGGACAGGGACATAAAATTCATTATGCCCAATATGGTCATGCACGTGGTGAGCCTGCACTTGTATTGCACGGAGGGCCAGGTGGTAAAAGCTCACTTGCTGCATTAAAGTGGTTTGATCTGAATCGCTATCGTGTCATCTTGGCAGATCAACGTGGTTGTGGACTCAGTCTGCCACGTGGACATATTCAACATAACAACACACAAGAATTAATTCTAGATATAGAAAAACTACGTCAACATTTGCGTATACAACAATGGTTAGTCATAGGTGGTAGTTGGGGCGCTTGCCTTGCCCTGTTATATGCCGGAAGCTATGCGCAACATCTCAAAGGATTAATATTGCGTGGATCGTTTTTAGCTAGTCAGCGTGAACTTGATTGGTTTTTTCAAGGCCTACGATTAATGGCACCCTTTGCATGGGAAGAATTAACACAAGGTTGGAACGCACAACAGAAATTGCATGTCTTACACACACTACAACAAGCCATAGTTAAGGGCACCGAGCAAGAAGCGAGAACAGCGGCTCAACGATGGTTTCAATATGAGTCTCGTATAGTTGGCATTACCAGTGCTGATTCAAGCACATCGACCTCAACAACGCCTTCAAAGACAACATCTTCTTCACCGCCAGTCTTGGCAAATGATGAAGTGTTAGATAGTTACACGATACAAGCACATTATTTAGCTCAGCATTGTTTTACCAGTGAGCGCGCTGTATTTCGTCAAGCAAGAAAATTAACTCATTGTCCTGTGACTCTGGTGCATGGCAAGTTAGATATGATCTGTCCACCGTATAACGCGCTTCGATTAAGCCGCTTTATTCCCCATGCAAAATTAAATTTGGTTAGTCAAGGAGGGCATATCGGTGCTGATCCACATATCTCACAAGCTTTGCATGCCGCAGTACTCGCACTGGAAAAATAATCATGCAAAGTTATACAGCCTCACAAATACGCAGTGTCATGATCACACTCTTACTGTCTATTTTTCTAGGTGCGCTTGATCAAACCGTAATCGCTGTAGCATTACCTAGCATCGTGCAGGATTTAGGTGACCTGAGCTTACTCTCATGGGTAGTGTCAGGTTATCTGATGTCAGCAGTAGTGGTTACACCCATTTACGGCAAGCTATCTGATTTTTATGGCAGACGTGTCATGCTGAGCATTGCACTCACTATTTTTCTGCTTGCATCTTTAGCATGTGCTTGCGCTCAAAGTATGGTGGCACTCATCATTTTTCGTATATTGCAAGGCTGTGGTGGAGGTGGTTTAATTTCTCTCTCTCAAGCGACCATTGCTGAAATCATTCCCTTACGTGAGCGCGGAACCTATCAAGGCTACATCAGTGGCGCTTATGCATTAGCGAGTGTGGCAGGGCCGGTAGTCGGTGGTGCACTGACAGAATTTTTTTCTTGGCGTTGGATATTCTGGATTAACTTACCGCTTACTCTGATAGCAATAGGCTTAGCGTATCAATCTTTAAAAATTATTCCTGTTCGTCATACGCGACGAAAAATTGATTTTGCAGGAATCTTTGTACTCACTATCACTTTGATTAGCTTTCTCTTTGCCGCAACACTGCTAGGCAAAGAAGGGCATTTATCTCTGCTCATCGTATCTCTATTTTGTTTATCGCTATTCGGCTTGTGGCAATTTATTCGTATAGAACGTGTCGCACTCGAGCCTGTTATACCTTTGGCCTTATTCAAAATAAAAGAATGTTCCGTTGGTATGACTGTTTTATTTATTAATTTTATGCAGGTGGTCTGTGTATCTGTTTTCATACCATTGCAATTACAAGCACATGCTAGTGCCACCACTTCTGAAGCAGCCTTACGATTACTCCCTTTAACAATCTCTGTTCCAATTGGTGCCTTCATCGCTGGCAGACTGATTAGCAAAACAGGCCGCTATAGACCGCAACAATTAATCGGCACCGTTGTGGCCGGTGTGAGTATTCTTTTGTATGCATGGACTCCGGTTGATCTACTCGGACTAGGCATAGCGCTTTTAATATTAGCGGGCTTGGGTATGGGTGCGCAATTTCCCACTACACTAGTAGGGATACAACATGCGGTGCCTAAAGAGCATCTGGGTATTGCAACTGCCACCACAGCATTATTTAGAACGCTAGGCGCAACCGTTGGTATTGCTATCTTGTCTTGTATTTATTTACGTCTACTACCCGAAGCCGGCAGTACTGCTTCTATTCCCTTTGCCAATGACTGGTCATTCACCATCATTTTTAGCCTAATTGCTCTTCCTTCCATAGTCGCTTTTCTCTTGTTGCGTCGCCTCGAGAATCCCATCTTGCACAGCCATTGAGCTAAGCGATTCACGCAACGTGAATTCATGATTTTCCTGATGCGCAGGGCATCGCTTTTAGCTAATCTGAAGTTGTGACAGAGATTTCTGTTGCAAATTTAAAAACACATTTAACTATTGGAGATTGCTATGAAATGGGAACAACCTGCTGCTACTGATCTGCGTTTTGGTTTTGAAATCACAATGTACATCGCAAATCGTTAATCTCGATTGCAGTACACCAGAGGCTAGGACTATTCCTAGCCTTTTTCCTTTTTAAGAGTCTCCATGAAAATACGTGTCTTAGGTTCAGCCGCTGGCGGCGGTTTCCCCCAATGGAATTGCAACTGTGAGAATTGTGCCGGTTGGCGCAATGGCACAATTAAAGCGACCGCACGCACGCAATCGTCCATTGCAGTTACAGAAAATGGAACAGACTGGGCATTGATTAATGCTTCCCCTGATATCTTGACGCAAATACGCGCTAATCCAGATTTACAACCCGCGCGACAAAAACGTGATTCAGGCATTGCTGCTGTCGTACTCATGGATGCACAGATTGATCATGTCACGGGTTTATTGATGTTGCGTGAACGCTCATCACCCTTACCAATTTATGCAACCGAACAAGTATTTGCTGATTTAACGACTGGCTTACCTTTAGTGAATACACTCAGTCATTACTGCACAGTAGAACAACATCTTATCGATCCACTCGGCACTGCTTTCACTATTCCAAATGTAGCAGGCATACAATTTCAACCGCTACCACTGTCGAGTAAAGCACCACCTTATTCACCGCATCGTTTAAATCCACATGTTGGTGATAACTTAGGTCTTTCTATACTTTCAGAAAAAACCGGAGGCCGTGTGTTCTATGCACCTGGCTTAGGTAGCTTAGATGAAAAAGTTGAATCAGCTATGCATGCTGCAGATGTGTTGATGGTGGATGGCACATTCTGGACTGAAGATGAAATGATACGTTTAGGCTTATCGAAGAAAAAAGCAGCCGAGATGGGACATCTGCCGCAATCCGGTACGGGCGGCATGATAGAAGCTTTACGTCCTTATAAAAACAAACGTCGCATACTGATACACATTAATAATACCAATCCGATTTTGCGTGAAGACTCTGCAGAAAATCAGCAACTAAAAGATGCCGGCATAGAAATCGCCTACGATGGTTTGACTATAGAAATTTAATATGACTGATACAACAACTGCATGGACTCGCACTGAATTTGAAGCACAACTGCGTGCTAAAAGTGCGGCTTATCATATACATCATCCCTTCAATGTAAAAATGAATAGCGGCGGTTGTTCAAAAGAACAAATACGCGGTTGGGTGATGAATCGATTTTATTATCAGTGGTGCATTCCCCTGAAAGACGCTGCTATCTTATCCAACTGTGACGATAGAGAAACACGGCGTAAATGGATAGCTCGCATACTCGATCATGATGGTTTTGGTGAATATAAAACTGACACCGAATCTGGTGGCATGGAAGCATGGACTAAGCTGGGTGAAGCAGTCGGTATAGACCGCAAAGAATTATGGTCACTCAAACATGTACAACCTGCTGTGAAATTCGCTTGTGATGCATATGTGAATTTTGCTAAACAACGTCCATGGCAAGAAGCCGTCTGTTCTTCACTGACTGAAATGTTTGCACCACAAATTCATAAAGATAGACTCGCGACTTGGCCTGAACACTATCCTTGGATACATGCAGATGGTTTAACGTATTTTAGAAAGCGCATCCCCTTAGCGCAGCGTGATGTCGATCATGGATTAGAAGTGACTTTAGATTTTTTCACTACACGCGCACAACAAGAACGTGCACTAGAAATTTTGCAATTCAAACTTGATATCTTATGGACCATGCTGGACGCAATTGAAAAGGCTTATCCAGCATGATCAATTTACCAGAGCATCCCAAGTTGAATCGTCTATTCCGCTTGCAATGGGAAGAAGTACAACAAGCCTATGTCTTACTCTATCCTGAAGGGATGGTGAAGTTAAATCAAAGTGCTGCTGAAATTTTAAAGCGCTGCGATGGCACACAAACCATACCTGACATCGTCACGTCTTTAGAAGCTGCATTTTCTACGACAGACTTGCATGATCAAATCGTCGGCATGTTACAAACTGCATTCGAAAAAGATTGGATAGTATGACGAGCGCACCTATCTCAGCTAATACAAGCACACAGCCTACGATTACACCACCATTCTGGTTACTCGCAGAGCTGACTTATCGCTGTCCTTTGCATTGCGTATTTTGTTACAACCCTCTGAATTACGCAGCTATAGAAAATGAACTGACGACCGCAGAATGGATCAAGGTCATGCGCGAAGCCAGACAACTCGGTGCAGCGCAACTCGGCTTTTCTGGTGGTGAGCCTTTAATGCGCGATGATCTAGAAGAGCTAGTTGACGAAGCGCATCGCTTAGGCTTTTACACCAACCTCATCACATCAGGTGTGGGTTTAAATGAAAAACGTATTCAAGCGCTTAAAACAGCTGGCTTAGATCATATACAGCTCTCGTTTCAAGACTCTACTCAAGAGATGAATGATTTTCTAAGCAGCACAAAAACATTCGAGCTAAAGAAACGCGTTGCTGCCTTAATCAAACAATATGATTATCCTATGGTGATGAATGTCGTTCTGCATCGCCATAATTTGCCGCATATCGATAAGATTATAGAAATGGCTTTGTCGCTAGAAGCAGAATATGTAGAACTAGCAAATACACAGTATTACGGTTGGGCGATGAAGAATAGAGAACATCTCATCCCATCGCATCAACAACTGATAGAAGCTGAAGCCATCGTGAATCAATACCGTGAAAAAATCGGTAAGACTTGTAAGCTTTTATTTGTGGTTCCAGATTATTTTGAAAACCGTCCCAAGGCTTGTATGAATGGATGGGGCTCAGTATTTCTAGGAGTCGGTCCAGATGGCGCAGCACTGCCCTGCCATAACGCACGTGAAATCCCAGGCTTAGACATACCGAATGTCAGAGATCACAGCATGCGTGAAATTTGGTATGAGAGTAAAGCATTTAATTTTTTCCGTGGCTATGAATGGATGCAAGAGCCCTGCCGTAGCTGCGATGAAAAATCCAAAGACTTTGGTGGCTGCCGTTGTCAGGCACTCATGCTAGCCGGTGATGCAAGTAAAACAGATCCTGTCTGTAGTAAATCACCTGACCATGGCGTAATAGAAAAAATTATTCACATGGCGGGACAAACTGAGAAAAAACCTGATCCTGTTTTTCCTTTGATTTTCAGATCAGATAAAAATTCACTAGAACTCACTTCCGAAAAATAGTCAGTGCTTAGTCATTCTGCTTCACACATCAGCTTGTGAAGCGGACAGACATTATCTTCCGTGCTAAATCAATCGCTCTTTTTCAAGCGTAGTTTTGCTGCGACCAGTTAAAATACGCTTTAATTATAGAACCTGATTGAACTTCGCATGCAAGACCGACCACTTTTTTATGATCCCACTGAGCACAGAATAAAAAGTTTTGTGACTCGCGCTGGTCGCTTATCCCCTGCTCAAGCCAAAGCTATTGCTACGCTAGGTCCAGAGTTTTGTATTCCCTATACAAAATCGCTGCTGGATTATGCAACTGTGTTTGGCAATACTGCTCCTACTATTTTAGAAATTGGCACAGGCATGGGTGAAACTACTGCGCATATTGCAGCACATATGGCTGAGAAAAATTTTATAGGAGTAGAAGTACACACGCCTGGCATAGGTAGTTTGCTCAAGCGCATAGAAGAAAATCAGCTTAAGAATTTGCGTTTAATTCAGCATGATGCAGTAGAAGTTCTCACGCACATGATTGCACCCGCAACCTTAAGCGGTGTGCACGTATTTTTTCCTGATCCTTGGCATAAAGCCCGTCACAATAAACGCAGACTGATACAACCTGCTTTTGTTGCGCTCCTAGTCTCACGCATGCAATCAGGTGCAGTCTTACACTGCGCAACAGATTGGGAACATTATGCAGAACAAATGCTAGAAGTGTTATCGGCCGAACCGGCTTTAATCAACACCGCAGCAGGCTACGCTGAAAAACCATCTTATCGCCAACTGACTAAATTTGAATATCGCGGTTTAAAGCTAGGCCATGGTGTATGGGATTTAGTATTCACAAAACGCTAAACAAATCTCCACACGTTTAAACCTCAACTAATCTGCCCACACTATCAAGCCTGACCAAGCAGTGTAAAGGATTAGCAATCCAAACACGATACGGTACCAAGCAAACAGAGTGAAGTCATGGCTGCTGATGTAACGCAGCAACCAACGCACACATAAAAAAGCAGAAAGAAACGCAAATAAAGCGCCTAAGCCAAACATAGGCAAATCATCTAGCGATAAGAGTGCACGCTCTTTATATAAAGAATAAATCGTAGCGCCGAATAAAGTAGGAATCGCCAAGAAAAATGAAAATTCAGTAGCGGCTTTTCTGGATAAACCAAAATACATCGCGCCAATGATGCTTGCACCAGAACGACTGGTACCAGGTAGTAAAGCACAGCATTGCGCACAACCGACTTTGAAGGCATCGATTAAACTCATGTCATCCACTGAACTAATTCGCGCTTCAACGGGATGCAGTTTATTTCTGCGCTCTATCCATAAAATAATAAATCCACCTAAGATGAAAGCGGTTGCTACGGGCACCGGCGCAAATAAATGCGCTTTAATCATTTTTCCAAATAGTAAACCGAGTACCACTGCAGGTAAGAACGCTACGAATAAATTCAGTGTGAATTTTCTTGCAGATGGCTGTGTTCTTAAACCACTGATCACCGTAAAAATACGTAAACGATATTCCCAACAAACTGCAAGCATAGCGCCAGCTTGAATCACAATTTCAAAAACTTTGATTTTTTCGCCAGTTAATTGTAATAAGCTAGCCGCTAAAATTAAATGTCCTGTGGATGAAATTGGTAAGAACTCTGTCAAACCTTCAACTACACCCATGATGATGATTTTAATTGCGAATATCAGATCCATAGCTTACTGTTTAGAATATATAAAAAAGAAATTTTGAAAATTAAAGCTAGCTTAACATGCGTTCAAATTTGAATCGCATTGCATCATTAGTAATTCAGACTGCCGTGCTGCTCTCTAATCGACTGAGAAAATGCAGTGCATGCTCACGACTTTCACCACACATCATAGGTTCAGGTTGCAGGCTTAAACATACTGCAGGTCTTTCAGGGTGACCAAAGAGTTGGCAACGCCCTGCTTGATCGAGTTGAATACAAGGCACACCTGCAGGCTTGCCATTTGGCATACTAGGTATGACAGAACTTATAGAAGGAGCGATACAACAGGCAGCACAACCCACTCTACAACTTAATTGTGAATCACTCAGCTTACTCATAACGCAAAGCTTGAATAGGCAATAAGTTAGAAGCTTTACGAGCAGGATAATAGCCAAAGAAAATACCTATCGCTGCAGAAAATCCGACTGATAACAAAATGGATTCTGGTGACATATGAATTTGCCATCCAGCTAGCGTTACTATCATCCATGAGCTTAAGGCTCCTAGCAGGATACCTATTAAACCACCCGTCATCGATAGGGTAATGGCTTCCACTAGAAATTGTCGCAGTATGTCGGCACTACGTGCACCGACAGCCATACGTAATCCTATTTCTCGAGTACGCTCGGTGACTGAAACCAGCATAATATTCATAATACCTATGCCACCCACCATCAAGGAAACTGAAGCGACTGCTGCTAACAACATGCTCATGATGCGTGAAGATTCTTCTTGTGTTTGCAGCATCTCTGTCATGTTCATAATAGAGAACGGCTCTTCTACACCAGGGCCGCCGCGCAAACGCTGACGTAAGAGCTCTCTCACTCTACTCTCTGCTTCAGACATGTTTGCGCTTTCACGCACTTTAATTTGTATCATGCTTACTTGTCGCAATTTTCCTTGAGAAGCGCCAAGTAAACGATTACGTGCAGTAGAAAGTGGGACCATTATCACATCATCTTGATCTTGCCCCATCATGCTCTGACCTTTACGACGTAATACACCTATCACTGTGAACGGTACATTTTTTATCCGTATGGTTTGCTCCATAGGATCAGCATCACCAAATAATTCCCGCGCAACCGTCTGACCAATTAAGGCAACCTTAGCTGAGCCAGTTAATTCACTGCCTTCAAACATACGCCCTGCATCTAGACTCCAATTACGCACAATAAAATAATCTGGTGTGATGCCATAGATTTGCGTAGCCCAGTTAGCGCCACCTGCTACCACTTGCGCTCCGCCGCGGTTTGATGGCGCAGCCGCTTCGACTTCAGCAATATCACGCGCAATAGCTGCAGCATCATCTTCTGTAAGTGATGGCGTGGTTCCAGTTGAAAGTCGCACACCACTTGCTGTTCGTGCGCCTGCAGTAACAATCATTAAGTTGGAACCCAGACTTTTGATTTGCTCTTGAATACGCGCTTCAGCACCTGCACCCACTGCTAACATGGTGATGACTGCTGCCACACCAATAATCACTCCCAACATTGTTAATGCTGAACGCAATTTATTTACGCGCAACGCATTTAAGGCAATGCGCAAAGTAGCAAAGTTATTCATGGGACTGCATTTTCTAAAGCGGCTAATTTATTATTTGCATCATCAGGACGGTTACTCACATCACTGATGACTGCACCATCGCGAAAAGTAATGATGCGATTTGCAAAATTTGCGATATCAGGCTCATGCGTCACCATCACGATCGTCATACCTTTCGCATTCAGTTTTTGCATCAAGGCCATGATCTCTAAGCTAGTTCGTGAATCCAATGCACCCGTCGGCTCATCCGCCAAGATCAGTGCAGGATTATTGACTAAAGCGCGTGCTATCGCTACCCGCTGTTGCTGGCCACCTGATAATTGTGCCGGATGATGATCTGCTCTTTCAAACAAACCTACTTCTTTTAACTTTGCCATTGCACGCTCTTTGCGTTCAATCGGTGGTGTTTGTGCATACAACAAAGGTAGTGCTACATTTTCATACGCAGGTGTGCGTGGTAAGAGATTAAATTGTTGAAACACAAATCCTATGCGGCGATTACGTATTGCCGCTAATTGATCTCCACTCATGGAAGAAACGGACTCACCTGCTAATTGATATTGACCTGATGTCGGCGTATCCAGACAGCCAAGCAAATTCATGAAGGTCGATTTACCTGACCCCGATGCACCCATGATGGCAACAAACTCGCCTTCATTAATATCAATCGACACATTGCGTAAGGCATGCACCAAGGTGTCGCCCATTTGATATTCTTTACATAAGTTCTGCGTTTGTATAAGTTTTTCCATACACACTACATCAGAACATACGAGGGCCGCCGCCCGATGACGAGGATTTACGCTTTTCTCCAGAGTCCTTAGACCCTGCCACAATCTCCATCCCTTCTTGTAACTGCGCTGCACTGACTTCTGTCATCTTTCCATCTGTTGCACCTAAGGTGACAGGTATGGCATTGAATTTACCTTCTTGCAGCGTGTACAGTTTTGCACTTTGAGGCGCTCCACCTGAACCCCCATTGCGTGAGCCACGTGGCTTAGCACCACCTTCATTATTTTTTTCTTTATCGGTAGGTGGCGGACGAAAACGTAACGCAGCATTCGAGACTTTTAAAACATTCTCACGAATATCGGTAACGATACGTACATTCGCTGTCATACCAGGTAATAGTAATAAATCAGGATTCGTAGCATTCACTTCAACCATATACGTCACCACATTCGATACCGTGAGTGCAGCTTTACGTATTTGTTGTACCTTGCCTTCAAACTGTTTACCAGGAAAAGCATCGACGGTGAAGGTCGCTTTTTGACCAAGTTTAATTTTGCCTATCTCTGATTCATCTATCGATGTATCTACTCGCATATCACTAAGATTTTCAGCAATGATAAAAAGTTCAGGCGCTTGCAAACTTGCTGCAACAGTCTGTCCTTTATCAACACTGCGTTTAATGACAATGCCATTCACGGGCGCACGAATTTCTGTACGCGCTAAATCAACTCTTGTTTGGGCTAGCATGGCTTCACGTTGTTTTACCGCAGCTGCCACATTCAGTGCGGTCGCTTTTGCCACTTCCACTTGTGCTTGGGCTGCTTTGACTTGTTCAGCTAAGGCATTTGCACCTGCCCGCGCTTTATCAACTTCAGCACCAGAAATAAAATTCTTATCGCGTAATTGTTCTTTGCGCTCTACATCACGCCGTGCTTCTTGCCAATTGACTTCGGCTTGCGATAAACCAGCTCGTTGAGCTGCGATGATGGCTTGTTGCGTTAAGACTTGTGCTTGCGCTGCATCCACATCAGCTTGCGCCTGACGCACGCGATATTCAAAGGTCTCAGGATCAATACGGGCGATGAGCTGGCCTTTTTTCACCAAACTATTGAAGTCCACCAAGACTTCTTTTAATTGCCCCGAAACCTGTGATCCCACCTGAACCGATACCACCGGCGACAACGTACCCGAAGCAGCTACATTGGCAACTAGTGTGCCTTTTTCAATTTTTACCATGCGATATTGCGGATCGCTACTCTGTTTAGACCAATAGAAATATCCCGCAATGCTTGCTATAACGATAAGAGCAGCAAGTATCCCTATCCAATATTTTTTTAAGACATTCATTTATTGCATCCTAAGCTATTCTTAATTGGATTTTACCGGTGTTAGATGACAATCGTCTTACTACAGAAATATGTCTATGCATTTGAGCGCATTAAGCTCAAATTAAAAGGACTGAGTTCTGTGCAATACAGAATTCAGTCCTAAGCTGCATAAGCTAATAACCGTCTAACTTTAGGGGATTAGTTCATTTCCGGCTCTTTTACACTTTTTTTAATTTTTTTCTTTTTCAGGACTCATCTCCTGACTGCCTTTTCCGGGACTACTATCCTCCACTTTACTTGAACCCTTGATTCTTTTTTCCAGCTCCATTTCATTGACTTCGCGTTTAACTGCTTCATTTAATTTATCCATAAAACCTTGTATGTCTTTAATTTGTATTTCTCTATGGTCTCCCAAATAGATCATCAAATGATCTTTGCATGTCAGGAATGGACGTTTTTCAAATATTTTAATTTCCCTACCTAATAACCCTAATAGTGACTGTTTAAAATCTTTTTTAAATTCAGCAAGCAATAAAGGTATGTTGAGTTTTTGTATCACCTCATCAATGAATTGCTCTTTTTCTTGCTGTTGTATCTTCTCGCTAAGACTTAACGAATATGATTTATGTCTTGGGGATAAGCTTTCTCTTACTGAGCCATAGTAGGGCTGACTATTTCTATTCCCTGTTTTGCTTAAAAATTTATCTTTGGGTAAATTTACCGAAGAAATTGAATGCATGATTTCTTTTTTTCTACTTTCAATTTTTTGTTGCTGGTAAATCAACTCTAATTCTTTAGCAGATTGCTCAAGAATTTCTTTTTTTTCCATATCTGAGCAAAGAACTATTTTTTGATAAAACATCTCTGAATGTAAATTAATAAAATTATTGATCATCTTAATGACCGCATGATTTTTTTGATTAGCTTCAAGATTTTTTGTATCTTGGAAATTCATAGTATCTGTCCAAATTTTAATTAGCCCTCTAAAAAAAATGAGTCCAGTAAAACTATTTGTTCTCGCTTTAATGAGTTCATTTTCATTTGAATTTTTATGTTCTTCAAACCAATTAATTATTTTTTCATCTATCGTGAAAATAAATTCACAAAGTAATTTTGATAATTTTGTTGATTGACGCTCTATCTTTTCATTCGCTAATTTATTAAATACAACATCCCCACCTAGCAAATATTCAATCAGCGGCTCGAGTATGACTGTCACTACTGCAAAACCAATTTTATCCTTAAGTATATTTTTATCTCCATTCATTTTTACGACTGCCTCAAGAGTCTCACGGCATTTGTCGTAATTCTCACTAATTTTAAGTCGTATTTTTTTTAGTTCTTCATTATCAAATGATTCTTTCCCCAAAAATCCCCAATAGATTTCGTATAGATTAATATTTTCTACCCCACTTTCTTTTGGTATATCTATGATTTTTGCTTCACCCCTAAACAGAGTATTCATTTTATTTGCGCTTGGCTCGACTTTTCCGCACTCAGTTTCAACTATAAAAAATAAATGCGCTAAGTCTTTAGGGCTAGTTATGACGCCATTATTTTTTTTAATCAGGTCCTGATAAAACTCTGGTAATTCATTGAACTTTACAGCACCTGCACGCGATGCTTGTCTCACTATCTTTGTAGAAGACGGCGATACAGGCTCTTTGGATGTTGAATGACTTGTAACGTTATCTGGTGGAGTTGTTATTCTTGTTGAACTGATGGTTGAATCTTTATAGGGACTTGTATTCAAGTGTTCGTGCGCTTGAATGCCAACCACTTCATCGGATGGAATAAAGTTTATTTCGCCTGCTAATTTATTTAGATTTAAAGGTGACAGACTTTTACGTGGACTCAGAGATTTCATCTCTGCGTTAATTTCAGATTGTTTTTCTGAATTACTTTTTTGTAGCGCTGCTATTTTTGGTGGTGAATGTGGTTTCTGAGATTTTGAAAGCATTCTGGGTGTAGTCAATGTTGATTCCGATGTTTCTTTTTCTTTTGATTTCTGAGGCTCTATAAGATCGTGATGTTGTTTAAAGCTTAGTCGTCGTGTGTTTAATTTTTTATCAGCCATTACGTTTCCTATTTAGTGAAGTTTAAAGAACGCACTGAGTAGGAATTAACGCTATTAAGGTTCCTCATGCAAATCACACGAACATAGATGACTTTCGGTTTTCGTTTAACGAACTCATGACGAGAATCTTTATGAATATGTAGAGTCAATCACTTAGAAACTCTAAGTAGGTCGCAAGGACTTTTAATAAAACATTCAATTCCAACATCAAACAATTATTCATTTGATAATTTAAACGTCTATTCAAGCTCACCTTGACGGCTAGACTCTGCACGCATATATTACTGACCGACCGGTTAGTAATTTCCCCTCGTGATGTCCACCACCTTAGAAATTAAATCCAAGCCCCGTTGGGAGCGTCGTAAGGATGCTCGTCCTCAGGAGGTATTAGCTGCTGCTCTCGATATTTTTGTCGAGCGCGGCTATGCAGCTACACGCCTTGACGATGTAGCAGCGCGTGCAGGTGTTTCTAAAGGCACACTTTATTTATATTTTGAAAACAAAGAAGAGTTATTTAAAGCAGTGGTGCGTGAAAATCTCGTGCCGGCATTAAATGAAGCCGAAGATTACGTAGAAAACTATTCAGGTAGCAGCACAGACTTACTAAGAGAATTTATTCTGGCTTGGTGGAAGCGTATTGGTGAAACCAAACTATCCGGCATTACTAAACTAATGATGGCAGAATCGGGTAACTTCCCAGATGTTGCTAGCTTTTATCATGAAGAAGTGATCTCACGCGGGAATGCTTTGATTATTCGCGTGTTAGAGCGCGGTATGCAGAGTGGCGAATTCAGGCGTATCGATAAAGTCCATGCTAACCTCGTTATCGTTAGTCCAGTGTTAATGCTGATGATGTGGAAGCACTCTTTCAACGCACTACAACCTCATCCCATCTCTACCAACGAATACTTAGACTGTTTTCTAGATTTGATCACACGCGGCCTGCATGCTGCTCCATTGTCTTTTTCGAATACTCAGTAAATCTATGCAAAATCGTCTTCTTCGTCTTCTATTAATTATTATTGCCATCGTGGTTGTGATTGGTATTGCTATGAGTTTTTTCCGTAGCCCTGCACCATCGTCCAATACTAGCGCGGCAAAAAATGCAGCCCCTGCCGCAATAACTAGTACGATTAAAAATACAACGCTAGAATTCCTGCCGCAAGAAATTTTTAAAGTCTCGCCCATAGAATTAAAACAAACTATGGCCTTGTCCGGCGCCTTACGTGCAGTGGATCAAGCTAGTGTGAAAGCGCGGGTTGCAGCAGAAGTGCGTGAAGTATTGGTACGTGAAGGTGAATCAGTCACTGCAGGTCAAATACTGGTGCGTATGGATACCAGTGAATTTCAAGCACGGGTTGATCAAGCCAAAGGCAATTTACACGCTATGCGTGCACAACTCGATATCGCTACTAAAAATCGTGATAACAATCGTGCTTTACTCGATAAAGGATTTATCTCTCGCGCTGCGTTTGATAACACCGCCAGTCAATTCGCAGCAGCACAAGCAAATGTTGAGTCAGCGCAAGGCGCATTAGATATCGTACAAAAATTACTCAACGATAGCGTAGTGAGAGCACCTATCTCCGGTCTGATTGCAGTGCGTAATGTACAACCCGGTGAAAAAGTATCGACTGATTATAAATTACTCGATATCGTGAATTTAAAGAAAATGGAATGCGAAGCTTTAGTGCCAACCAGTGATATTCCTAAAATCAAAATTGGACAAAGTGTTCTATTACACATAGAAGGATTAACAGAAGAATTCATAGGTAATGTCACGCGCATTAATCCTGCTACTCAAGCTGGCTCTCGCTCTATCGCTATTTATATACAAGTCGCAAATCCACAAGACATGCTCAAAGTTGGCATGTTCGTTGATGCACAACTCGTTTTGCGAACTAAAGCGAATGTTATCGCTATCCCACAAACAGCTGTCCATAAAGAAAGTAGCGGCGCTTATGTGTACGCACTAGAAAACAATCTTATTGTCAAAAAAAATATCACACTTGGACAAGAAGGACGTAGTGGTGAAATCGCATTAATTGAAATCACCTCTGGTCTGAATGCAGAAGAACAAATCGTAAAAACCGACATGGGTAATCTACGTCCTGGAACTGCAGTGCGTATGACTCAAGCCTCAGCGAATAAATAATTTTTAAAGACGAATCATCATGTGGTTTACGCGTATAAGCATAGGCAATCCCGTTCTAGCCACCATGATGATGATGGCTTTTGTGGTATTAGGTTTGTTTTCCTATCAACGCTTACGGGTTGATCAATTCCCAGACATCACCTTTCCTGTTGTGGTGGTGCAGACCGAATATCCAGGTGCATCCCCTGAAACAGTAGAAACAGATATCACACGCAAAGTAGAAGAGGCCGTTAATACCATTAATGGTATTAATAGTCTGACTTCACGCTCTTATGAAGGGCAATCCGTCGTCATCATTGAATTTTCTCTCACCATTGATCCTGCACAAGCTGCGCAAGATGTACGTGAAAAAGTCGCTTTAGTTAAAACTATCTTCCGTAAAGAAGTAAAAGAACCCCGCATTTCACGTTTTGATCCAGCAGACAGACCGATTTTTTCTATCGCTGTCAAAAATCAAACGGGTAAAAATACTTATAACCTGCGTGAACTCACCACAGTTGCCGATCAGCTGATTAAAAAGCGCTTAGAAAATGTACGTGGTGTAGGTTCAGTTACCTTAGTCGGTGGCGTGAAACGTGAAATTCAAATTTATGTCAAACCTGCTGAAATGGAAGCATTAGGTATCAGTGTAGATCAAATCATCAATGCTATTCGCAATGAAAATCAAGAGCTACCCACCGGTGCTGTACGCGCTTTATCGAATGAACAAGTAGTACAAGTCAGAGGTCGTATCAATCGCCCAGAAGATTTTGCAAATATCGTCGTTGCAAAACGTGGTGGACATGTCGTCAGCTTAGGACAAGTAGCACGTATCGTTGACAGCCAACAGGAACAAGAAAGTCTGGCTCTCTTTAATGGTCAACCTACTTTAGCTTTAGATATTTTAAAAGCACAGGGTGAGAACACGATTACGGTTGCTGATGGACTTAAAAAAACCATCGCGGATTTACAACCCACACTAGACGCTTTGCATCCTGGCGTAAAGATGGAAGTCATTAAAGATGGCTCACGTCAAATTCGTGTCGGCGTTGAAAATGTCAGACGTACCTTAATTGAAGGCGCATTACTCACGATTCTGATTGTTTTCTTGTTCTTAAATTCTTGGCGCTCTACCGTCATCACTGGACTCACCTTACCAGTTGCTTTAATTGGTACCTTTCTTTTCATGGACATGTTTGGCTTCACCATTAACATGATTACCTTAATGGCTTTGTCCTTATGCGTAGGCTTGTTGATTGATGATGCAATTGTGGTACGTGAAAATATTGTGCGTCACGCTGGTATGAAAGTGAATGGTCTCTATAAAACTCATAAAGACGCAGCACTAGAAGGCACAGCAGAAATTGGACTGGCTGTATTAGCCACGACTTTTTCTATTGTGGCTGTATTTTTACCGGTGGGTTTTATGGGCGGCATCATCGGTCGCTTCTTTCATCAATTCGGCATTACGGTGACTGCTGCTGTGCTGATTTCTATGTTTGTTTCTTTCACGCTCGATCCTATGCTGTCATCTATATGGCGTGATCCTGCAGTACATGTACAAACAGGAGAGCGCCGTGGTTGGTACGCCAATAGCATAGGACGTGTACTAGAAAAATTTGATCAATTCGTGCAATGGCTATCGGCTATTTATCAAGTGGCACTTACATGGTCACTGAAACATCGCGTAGCTACCTTAGTGTTAGCAATCGTCACGTTTATCGCAGGTCTTGCTCTCCCTGCTTCTGGTTTGATTGGAAGTGAATTTGTACCGCAAGCAGATTATTCGGAAACAGGTGTTGTATTCAATACGCCGATAGGATCATCCTTAGAGTTCACAGAAAGCAAAGCACTACAAGTCGAACGAGCATTACGTGAATTGCCTGAAGTGGTTGATGTGTATATCAGTATTAATACCGGCACGGCACAAGGCAAAAATTATGCAACAGCCTATGCACGACTATTGCCACGTAGTGAACGTAAACGCAGCACGAAAGAATTAAATCAACCACTGCGCGATAAGCTTGCCAGCATCCCTGGTATCACCGTAACCCACGTGGGTACCTTAGATGGCGTAGGTGGTGATAACAAACAAATTCGTTTATCTATCTTAGGCACAGATCTTAAACAACTCGCAAAACTCGCTGATGAAGCCACGGCGAAAATCAAAGCGATACCGGGTGTGGTTGATCTGGATTCAAGTTTAAAACCAAATAAACCAACCATTTGGGTAGAACCGCATCGTGAACTAGCTGCAGATTTAGGCATAGGCGTTACGCAAATTGGGAATGCCTTGCGTCCTTTATTAGCCGGTGAAGCCGCTACTACTTGGCGCGCACCGAATGATGAAAACTATGATGTCAATGTTCGGCTTGCGCCTAATGATAGAAATAACATCAATGATCTTTCTCGCTTAATGCTAGCAAGTACACAAACTAATAGCGATGGCTCGCCTCGCATGGTGCCTTTACGACAAGTGGCTAGCATAGAGCCGGCTGCAGGTGCGAATCAAATTAATCGCCGCGATTTAAATCGTGAAGTAGAAATCTCCGCCAATGTCATAGGCAGATCAGCAGGACAAGCGAATGCAGAAATTAAACGTGTTTTAGATAATATGAATTGGCAACCTGGCTATCGTTATCAAGTCGGTGGTGCAGCTAAAAATATGCAAGAGTCATTTAACTATGCACTCTCGGCTTTAGTGCTTGCTATTGTATTTATCTATATGATTTTAGCTTCGCAATTTGGTAGTTTTTTACAGCCGATTGCCATCATGTCTGCCCTACCTTTAACACTGATTGGCGTGTTTTTATCACTACTACTTTTCCGCTCTACCTTGAATCTGTTTTCTATCATAGGCTTTGTGATGTTAATGGGTCTGGTAACTAAAAATGCGATCCTATTAGTGGACTTTGCAAATCAGGCACGTAAAGCGGGAGCAGAACGAAATGCAGCACTATTAGAAGCAGCACATGTACGCTTAAGACCGATTTTGATGACCACACTAGCGATGGTATTTGGCATGATTCCACTCGCATTAGGCATAGCAGAAGGCTCCGAACAACGCGCTCCTATGGGACAGGCTGTGATTGGTGGCATTATTACTTCCTCTATTCTCACCTTAGTCGTCGTACCTGTGATTTATACCTGGCTAGATGATTTTGCAAATTGGGGTAGACGCAAAATGGGATTGGATGAAATAGCCTAATAAGAAGGTACCTATTGAACCCGATTTTTCAGTCTTGCCGTTTAAGAAAATTCAGCGGGTGATTTGATAAAATCACTCTTATTAACGTAATTATTTTTTAATTATTTATATCTGATGGTGGAGTTAGACATGAATCTAGAACAAGCACGTTTCAATATGATTGAACAACAAATTCGTACTTGGGATGTTCTGAATTTGGATGTGTTACAGACCCTAGTCGATGTCAGACGCGAAGCTTTTGTGCCTGTCGCATCTCGTAGTTTGGCATTTATAGATACAGAGATTCCTCTGCCTAGTGGTCAACACATGCTCTCGCCTAAACTTGAAGCACGCTTACTGCAAGAATTAGCGCCAACTAAGCTTGAGTCTGTTTTAGAAATAGGTACGGGCTCAGGTTATATGGCGGCCTTACTTGCACATCATGCAAAGCATGTGACGACAGTAGAAATTGACGCAGCATGCTATGCCTTAGCGACTAAAAACTTGAGTGACTATGGTATTCAAAATGTCAGTGCTGCATGTGGTGATGGCGCACGCGGCTGGACGGCACAAGCAACGACTTACGATGCCATTTTATTGTCGGGCTCAGTACCTGTCATGCCAGATGAAATCCTCAATCAACTGAAAGTCGGTGGACGCTTACTAGCCATTATTGGTGAGGCACCGATTATGTCTGCATGCTTGGTTACACGAAGAACAGCAGATGCATGGGATACGCAAAAATTATTTGAAGCGAATATTGCACCGCTACAAAATGTAAAAAAACCTTCTGCATTTCATTTTTAAAATATCAATTTTTTACATGATCATCATGCTGAAACAATTTTTTAATAAATTAACTAGCGTAACTAAGGTATGCAACATTTAACAGTGGAAGAGTTAGCAGTGTGGCTGGCCGACAGTTCTAGGCCGCAGCCTGTATTACTCGATGTAAGAGAAGCTTGGGAATATGAGACTTGCCACCTACAAGGCTCATTACTGATTCCTATGTCTAGCATACCTGCACGTCAGGAAGAGCTAGATCCGGAACAAGCCATTGTTTGTATTTGCCATCATGGTGCACGCAGTATGCAAGTAGGTGCATTTTTAGAACGTGCAGGATTTGAACATATTGTGAATTTAACTGGCGGCATTCATGCTTGGGCTATGCAGATAGATAGCAGTATGCCGACCTATTAAATTCGATTTTTTAAAAAAGAATGAAACTGACTGAATACACTGGAATAATAATGCGAAGAACTCAACTAGCCACTATGGTGGCAGGCGCTCTGTTAGCGATGAATGCACAAGCGCTAGATTTAATAGAAGCATTGAATGCGGCACAAGCGTATGACAGTCAATTCATGAGTGCGAGAGCTGCGCGTGAAGCCAGCGCTGAAAAATTACCGCAAGGTCGCTCAGTTTTATTACCTAGTGTTGCGTTGACTGGTTCAATTTCTAAAAATGATTCAGAGATCACTTCAGCAAATCCTTTATTTGCTCGAACTGGTATTTCTAGACCACAAAATTTACAAATTCAACTTAAGCAACCTATTTTTAATATGGCGAGCTTTGATCTTTTTTCACAAGGTAAATTACAAACTGCGATCGGTGATGTACAGTTTGAACAAGCAAAAATGGATTTGTTTCTACGTGTCTCGCAAGCCTATTTCGATGTACTCGCTGCACAAGATGCGATTAGTTTTATTCAAGCGCAAAAATCAGCAATCACAGAACAACTCGCTTCAGCTAAACGTAATTTTGAAGTGGGTACTGCAACGATTACTGATACGCATGAAGCACAAGCACGTTACGACCTCACCTCGGCACAAGAAATTGCGGCAACTAATGATCTAGAAATCAAACGTAATGCCCTCGCTGTTGTGATTGGCAAAACTCCTACTGAATTAAATCAACTCAGCCCAGGCATCAAACTCTCCACACCAGAGCCTGCCAATGTAGATAAATGGGTAGAAAATGCAGCGACTGGTAATGTCGGTGTTGTTGCGCAAAAATTAGCTGTTGATATCGCTAAGCTAGAAATCAGTCGTAATCGTGCTGGGCATTATCCTAGCTTAGATGCGATTGCAAGTCGTACCGAATCAAAAGGAACGTCTGCAATTGATCCTACCGGTACCAGTAATATCAATTCAGTCGGTTTGCAGTTAACTATTCCACTTTTTTCTGGCTTTGCAGTGACAAGCAAAGTACGTGAAGCGATTGCATTAGAAAATAAAGCTAGTGCGGATCTTGATACAGCTAAACGCAATGCATCGCAAGCTGCTCGTACTGCTTATCTCGGCGTGCAAAGTGGTTTATCACAAGTCAAAGCACTCGAAGCAGCCGAAGTCTCTAGCAACTCTGCATTAGAGTCTAACAAGCTAGGCTATGAAGTCGGTGTGCGAATTAATATTGATGTATTGAATGCTCAACAACAGTTGTATTCAACTCGACGTGATTTAGCTAAGGCGCGCTACGATACATTAATCAATAGCTTAAAGCTCAAGGCTGCTACTGGATCGCTAACTGAAAGCGATATCGCACAAATTAATAGCCTGTTAAGTAAATAAAAACATATTCCACCTCACGCTAAATTTTCAATCTTTGCTTAGCGAGAGGGATGACTGTGTTGACAATCACTCTTTTTTTTATTGCACTACCCTGCCGCAAAAAAATATCGCGTGTGAATAACTAGCTATACTCAAACTAGATTATTAGCTGATATTTTTTATTATCTGAATACTATTTATTGCGTTTCTATTCTTTAATTGCATGCGTTATTTCATGCTCTTTTTGCATTATCAATGACGCGTTTTACGATGTTTGATTTTTTTAGGTGCGAGAATTTCATGAACTCACGGTATAACAAATCCGCTCTTTTTCTTCCGGTATTAACACTTGCTTTACTGTGTGCATGTAATAAAAAAACAGATGCACCTGCAGGCGGTGGTGCTCCACCTCCTATGCCTGTCGGAGTGATGGCGGTGGCGCCAGAACAAGTGGCTATCGTGACGGAATTACCAGGTCGGTTAGAAGCTACTCGTGTTGCAGAAGTGCGCGCTCGCGTTGCCGGCATTATTCAAAAACGTGTTTTTGTTGAAGGCTCCGATGTACGTGCAGGTCAGCTCTTATATCAAATTGATCCCGCACCTTTTCAAGCGGCCGCCAATAGTGCAGAAGCCGTCGTCGCTAGAGCTGAAGCCAATCTAGGATTAGCGAATACCAAACTCAATCGTTATCGCGTACTAGTAGAAAGTAATGCAATTAGTAAGCAAGAATTTGATGATCTACAAAGTGCACAAAAATTAGCTGCAGCTGATGTGGTCTCTGCGCGAGCAGCACTGGATGTCGCTAAATTAAATCTTTCTTATGCTGCGGTGAGTGCGCCTATCTCCGGTCGTATCGGTCGTGCCCTTGTGACTGAAGGTGCGTTAGTGGGTCAAGGTGATGCAACACAACTGGCCTTGATACAACAACTCGATCCTATGTATGTGACGTTGTCGCAATCGAGTGTAGAGTTACGCCGTTTACAGCAAACGCTGAGTCAATCGAATAATGGCAAAGTTAAAGCGAAGTTACAACTCTTATTAGAAGATGGCAAAGTGTATGACCATCCTGGTCATTTACTCTTTTCTGATGTAACAGTTGATCCTAGTTCAGGTTCTGTCACGATCAGAGCAGAATTTCCCAATCCTAAAAATATTTTATTACCTGGTACCTATGTCCGCGTAAGACTAGAACAAGGTGTACGTTCAGGCACCATCACTGTTCCGCAACAAGCAGTAATGCGTACACCAGATGGTTCTTTAGTGATGACGGTGAATGCCGAAGGTAAAGTCACGCCACGCCCTGTTAAAACAGATGGTGCTTATGGAACGAACTGGATTATCAGTCAGGGTTTGAAAGAAGGCGACACTATCATTGTTGAAGGTCTACAAAAAGCCAAACCTGGTGCGACTGTGAAACCTACGCCATGGCAAAAACCGGATGCAGCACCTGCACCTTCCGCTACACCACCAGCACCTAATGCCGCACCTGCTGCTGCACCTACAAAAAACTAAGGACCAACCGCTATGGCAAAGTTCTTTATTGATCGCCCCGTTTTTGCATGGGTGATAGCACTATTTATTTTACTAGCTGGTATTTTATCTATTCCTAATCTGCCTGTTTCACAGTATCCGCAGATTGCACCACCGAGTATTGTTGTGACTTCTATCTACCCAGGTGCATCAGCACAAACGGTAGATGAAAGTGTGACGAGTCTGATTGAACAAGAAATGAATGGTGTAGAAAATTTACTCTACATAGAATCACAAAGCCAATCTGATGGTCAGTCACAAGTCACCGTTACATTTAAAACAGGTACCAATCCTGAGCTTGCTGCAGTTGATGTGCAAAATCGCTTAAAGCGTGTAGAAGCGCGCTTGCCACAAGCTGTGGTGCAACAAGGTGTGACTGTTTCTCGTACCCGTAGCAATCTTTTGTTATTTGCGAATCTGATTTCTACTGATGGCACGCATAGTCCGATTGCACTCGGTGATTATCTCGCACGCAATGTCATCAATGAATTAAAACGTGTACCAGGTGTGGGTGTTGCACAGTTATTTGGTACTGAACGTGCTATGCGTATATGGGTGGATCCAAATAAATTGATGGCGTATAAACTCACGCCTAGCAATGTGGTCGAAGCCATCAAATCGCAAAATGCACAATTCTCAGCTGGTGTATTAGGTGACCTACCTGCGCCTAGCTCACAAAGAATGGCGACCTCAATTGTCATTACTGGACAACTGTCTTCGCCTGAAGAATTTGGCAATATCGTTTTACGTGCCAACCCAAATGGCTCCACTGTCAGAATACGCGATATAGCCCGAGTAGAAATCGCGGGACAATCTTATGGTTTTTCAGCGCGCTTAAATGGCAAACAAATTGCTGCGGTGGGTGTGCAGTTAACGCCTACTGCGAATGCACTTGAAACTGCGCGTCTAGTGCGTGCAAAAATGGAAGAGCTTTCTAAATACTTCCCAGCAGGTATGAGTTATGTCATTCCTTATGACACGTCATTATTTATTAAAATCTCCATTGAAGAAGTTATCAAGACTTTGTTAGAAGCTGTCATATTAGTGTTTTTAGTCATGCTGATCTTCTTACAAAATATACGCTACACACTCATCCCTGCAATTGTTGTTCCGATTTCTTTAATGGGCACCTTCGCTACCATGGCGGCATTTGGTTATTCCATTAATGTACTCACCATGTTTGGTATGGTGTTAGCGATTGGTATTTTGGTCGATGATGCGATTGTCGTTGTTGAAAACGTAGAACGCATCATGAATGAAGAAGGCTTAGCGCCACGCGAAGCCACGATTAAAGCAATGAGCCAAATCACGAATGCCATTATTGGTATTACTGCAGTGCTGATTGCTGTGTTTATACCGATGGCCTTCTTCTCTGGTTCTGTGGGTGCTATCTATAGACAGTTTTCTTTATCCATGGTGTCTGCCATGGTGTTCTCTGCCATCATGGCATTGACCTTAACACCAGCACTCTGCGCAACTATATTAAAGCCTGTCGATCCTCATCATCATGAACGCAAAGGATTCTTTGGTTGGTTTAATCGTTTTTTCAAACGCACCTCTAGTAGTTATCAAACAGGGGTAGAGAAAGTACTAAAAAATACTGGGCGCTACATGGCAATTTATGTAGGCATTATTTTATGTGTGGTGTGGATTACTCTGCGCATGCCTACTTCATTTTTACCAGCGGAAGATCAAGGCTATTTACTCGCCAATGTACAGTTACCACCGGGGGCGAGTGCAAGTCGTACGCTCTCTGTGATGGAACAAGCTGAACAATATTTTCTAAAACAACCCGGTGCTGCTGGAGTCGTTTCAGTAACAGGTTATAGCTTCTCGGGTAATGGTCAAAATGGTGGCTTACTTTTTGTTCCACTTAAAGATTGGGATGAAAGAAAAACGCCTGAGCTGAGTTCAGTTGGCATGGCAACCAAAGCCATGATGTTAATGGGCATGATTAAAGATGCGATTGTCTTTACTGTGAATCCACCTGCGATTCGTGAATTAGGCAATGCAACTGGCTTCTCACTCAGACTACAAGACAGAACTGGTCAAGGTCATGATGCCTTACTCGCAGCTCGTAATCAATTACTAGGCATGCTCTCTAAGAGTCCGGTGATTAAGAGTGCACGACCTGAAGGCATGGAAGATTCACCGCAATTAAAATTAGAGATTGATAGAGATAAAGCGAATACGCTAGGCGTATCCCTGTCGGATATCAACGCAGCATTAGCTGCGACATTTGGCTCAACCTACGTGAATGATTTTGCGAATTTAGGTCGTCAACAACGCGTTATCGTTCAAGCCGATGCAGATAAGCGTCTAATGCCAGAAGACATTGATCGTTTATTTGCGCGTAATGCACAAGGCAATATGGTGCCATTTTCTGCCTTTGCACGTACTCGCTGGATCAACGGTCCCGTTCAACTAATACGCTTTAATGGTTATCCTGCGATGAAATTACAAGGGGATGCAGCACCGGGTTATTCCTCCGGTGATGCCTTAGCTGAGATAGAAAAATTAGTCTCTCAACTTCCACCTGGCTTTGGTTATGAATGGGCCGGTCAGTCATTCGAAGAAAAAGCAGCAGGCTCAGCAGCGATTGCATTATTTGGTCTTTCCTTACTAGCTGTCTTTTTAGTACTCGCTGCTTTATATGAAAGTACCTCGATTCCAGTTGCCGTATTATTAGTGGTGCCACTCGGTGTGTTAGGTGCACTCTCTTTCACCATCATGCGTGATATGCCAAATGATGTGTATTTCAAAGTAGGCTTAATTGCCATCATTGGTCTCTCAGCTAAGAATGCAATTTTAATTATTGAGTTCGCAAAAGATTTACAAGCGCAAGGTATGGATTTAGTAGAAGCCACACTGACCGCTGTGAAACTACGTTTCCGTCCTATCATCATGACTTCCCTTGCCTTTATTCTTGGTGTGTTGCCTTTAGTGGTTGCCACCGGCGCTGGTTCGGCAAGTCAACGTGCGATTGGTACAGGTGTGATGGGTGGGATGATTGCAGCGACTGTACTGGCCGTATTTTTCGTACCTGTATTTTTCGTTGTGGTTCGTCGCTTATTTAAAGGCAGTGAACGTCAACGCAAGCTCTATGCTGCCCACATGGATGATAACGAGGCATAAGAATGAACAACAAAAAGAACCATGCAATGAAACGCTCGCCATTTTATTTGGTATCACTTGCTGCTTTACTGACTGCAGCATGTATGACGCCGCAATACAATAAACCGGTCGCACCTATACCAGCCAATTTTCCGACTGCTCAAACAGACTCAGGTCCTGCTGCAGTCGATATAGGATGGCGTGCTTTTTTCAAGAATCCAGAATTACAAGAGGTCATCGCTACTGCGCTCGCAAATAACCGTGATTTAAAAACCATCACCTTGCAAGTTGAAGAAGCACGCGCACTATATGACATACAAAGCGCAGATCGCTTACCTAGTGTGAATGCCACAGCCAGTGAATCTCGCTCTAGAGCTTTATTGACATCATCGACACCTATCAATCGTACGGTGTATCAAGTTGGCTTAAGTGTGACTGCGTTTGAATTAGACTTATTTAATCGTGTTAAAAATTTATCAGCTGCAGCACTGTCGCAATTCATGGCAACTGAAGAAGCGCGTCGCTCTGCACAAATTTTGTTAGTCGGTGAAGTCGCAAAATCTTGGCTCACTGAACGTACTTTGTACGAACAAGTTCAACTTGCTACTCGTACTCTGGAAGGACGACAATCCTCATTTGATTTAGTAAAAAAACGTTTTGATGCTGGTATCACCAACGCTCTCGAATTGAGACAAAGTGACACACTAGTGCAATCAGCACGGGTTTCACTGTTAGCATTGAAACGCCAACATGCTTTGAGTGTGAATGCCTTACAGGTATTAGTCGGTACGCAAATTCAGCCATCTGCTTCAAATCAGTCTTTAGCTAAACAAGAAATGCTAGCAACGATAGGTGCGGGTTTGCCTTCTGAGCTGCTCACCCAACGCCCTGATATACGTGCTGCCGAACAAAGACTACGCGCTATGCAAGCCAATATCGCTGCTGCACGTGCTGCATTTTTCCCGCGCATTGCACTCACTGCCGGAGTAGGTACTGCAAGCACTGACTTATCTAGTTTATTTAATAGCGGTCAAAATACCTGGAGCTTTGTGCCTAGTGTGAGCTTGCCTATTTTTGATTCAGGTAGAAATAAAGCAAATCTTAAAGTGGCAGAAGTACGTAGCGAAATAGCGGTTACTAGTTATGAAAAAACGATACAAGTCGCTTTCCGTGAAGTAGCTGATGCATTGGCTGCACGCGCCACATTAAATGATGAAGCTGATGCTCAACAAGCCGTGCAAAAATCGCAGTCTGAAAGATTAGCACTGGCACAAGCACGCTACCAAAATGGTATTGCGAATTATCTGGAAGTGTTAGATGCAGAACGTGAGCTCTTCACAGCTGAACAGCAATTACTTCAAACAAAATTACTCAATCTGACGAATGCAATCGATTTATATCGCGCACTAGGCGGTGGCATACAAGAAGTAAGTAAGTAAATTACGCTGTCTAGATTGCTCTTGATTGAGCAGTCTGTTGGTCGTGGTGATTAAGTGATGATGATGAAGCGATGGCAAGTACGGTGAAGTATTTCACCCCTTGCCATTTTTTATGCGTGTTTAATTCTAATTTACCACTTAGAATAAACTGTATTGGCTAGGGCTGCTACAGTGCGCTTAGTAGCGCCTCTATCATGTTCGACAAATGCAATCGCTTGTTCTGCCATGTGACTGAGCATGTCAGGCGACTGCAACATTTCACTTATTTTTGAAAATAGTGCCTCTGCATCTTTGACACGCACAGCAGCACCCGCATGAATAGCTGCTTCACTGACTTGTGCAAAATTAAAAGTGTGCGGACCTACTAATGCTGGCTTGCCACAGGCATTAGCTTCAATCAGATTTTGACCGCCTAAAGGCAGTAAGCTTCCGCCTATAAACGCCACATCACATGCAGCATAATAAGCAAACATTTCACCCATGGTGTCACCCAACAGTACAGATACCTCAGATGGTAAGATCTCAATACCTAATTGACTGCGTCGCATCATGTTTAAGTTATGTTCCTCTGTCATAGCAGCGACATGGTCAAAGCGTTGCGGATGACGTGGAACAATCACCAATAAAAAATTCTCAGGTAACAGGCTTTTACTTGCTACGAATGCATCGAGAATTAAACGCTCTTCTCCTTCACGCGTGCTTGCACAAAGAAATACAGTACGATCCGGAAATTGCTCACGTAATGCAGCACCCGCTTCCAACATATACAACGGCGGTTCAATATCAAATTTTATATTGCCGCTGATTTCAACTTTTCTCGCGCCGATTTTTTTTAAGCGATTCGCATCATGTTGCGATTGGGCTGCAACTAAAGATAGCGAACGCATCGCTGCTTGAATCAGATTTTCGAATTTCTTTGCGCGACGTAAAGAGCGCTCAGATAAACGTGCATTAACTAAAGCTACTGGCACATGAAAATGCACACAACTCGCTACTAAAGACGGCCATACTTCTGTTTCCATCAATATGCATAAGGCAGGTTTGGTATGGGCGATGAAACGTCTAGTCATCGTTATCGTGTCATATGGCAGATAAGCTTGCACAACATTCGGTTCATCAGCAAATAATTGTCGACCTGTTTCACGACCAGTCGGCGTCATATGCGTGAGCAAAATAGTGTGTCTTGTATAGACTTTTAACAGCTCAGTGATTAAGGGTTCTGCTGCGCGCGTTTCACCGACTGAAACAGCATGTATCCAAATCACTGGCTCTGTGACTGATGGAAATTGTAGCGCCAGTCGCTCTAAGATATGACGTCTATAACCCGGCTCTTTACGTCCTAACCACCACAGACGAAACAACACCAAAGGCAGAATAGCCCACCAAATC
The DNA here is from genome assembly GCA_027486615.1 of Oxalobacteraceae bacterium. Classification (GTDB taxonomy): domain Bacteria; phylum Pseudomonadota; class Gammaproteobacteria; order Burkholderiales; family Burkholderiaceae_D; genus Pernthalerella. Next base: position 38,247 of record JAIXOW010000425.1, read on the forward strand.
AGGGAATACAGCCACAGTTTCATGGTGATTTTCTAGAGTCTAAAACAGCTATAAACAAAGTTGTGGTCTTAGAAATTTAAAATGGCAAGGTCACATCAGGTTTCACTGCCAAAATAGCGCGACCTAATTCTTGTTGTATGCGCGTTAATGCTGCTTGATTTTCTGCTTCGAATCGCAACACTAAGACCGGTGTGGTATTCGACGCTCTAACTAATCCGAATCCATCGTTATATTCAACACGCACACCATCCGTAGTGATGACTTCGCGTGAACCTGCAAATGTGGTCTCTGATTGTAAGCGAGCTACTAATGCGTGATTCTCGCCCTCACCCACTTCTATTTGTAATTCAGGCGTAGACATAGACTGAGGCAAAGCATTCAATATTTTATTCGGATCGACTTCACGACTGAGTAACTCTAGCAAGCGTGCACCTGCATATAAGCCATCATCAAAGCCATACCAACGATCTTTAAAAAATACATGACCACTCATCTCGCCACCAAGTGGCGCGCCTGTCTCACGCATTTTTGCTTTGACTAAGGAGTGTCCTGTTTTACCCATTATAGGCACACCTCCTGCTGCACGTACTACTTCAGCCACATGACGACTACATTTCACGTCATATAAAATTGGCGCACCAGGATGACGACTTAAGACTTCTTTCGCAAACAACATCAGTTGTCTGTCTGGATAAATAATCTGACCATCTTTGGTGACCACACCTAAGCGATCACCATCACCATCAAAAGCTAAACCTAGTTCAGCATCACTGTTTTGTAATTCACGAATTAAATCTTGTAAGTTTTCTGGATGCGCAGGGTCAGGATGATGATTCGGGAAATTTCCATCGACTTCGCAAAAGAGTTCTTTGACTTCACAACCTAGTTGTCTATATAAATCACCAGCAAATGCACCTGCTACGCCATTACCGCAATCAATGACGATTTTCATGGGACGCTTTAACTTCACATCACCGACTATGCGTTCTAAAAATGCAGCACGCAAATCTTGTTGTTGATAGCTTCCCTGACCCTGTGCAAATTTTTCGCTTTGTATACGTTCATATAAAGCAGTGATGGTAGCACCGTAAATTGCTTCACCTGCTAGTACCATTTTAAAACCATTGTAGTCAGGCGGATTATGACTACCTGTCACCATAATACCGCTAGTAGCACCGAGCACATTGGTGGCGTAATAAAGTATGGGTGTCGCAACTAAACCAATATCGATAACATTCACACCTGTAGCTTGCAAACCTTTTGCTAATGCAGCTGACAAACTAGGGCCTGAGAGACGTCCATCACGACCTATTACAACCGTGCCTTCCCCTTTTTCTTTTGCAGCAGAGCCAAAAGCCTGACCGATTTTATAAGCGATATGTTCATCTAAGGTCTTACCTAACACACCGCGTATGTCATACGCTTTAAAAATTCCGGAATTAACTGGCAGTGATGATGAATGCATAATGATAAACCTTGATTTAATTAATGCGTGATGTGCTGAAGTGATTTTATAAATCTTCCTGACAGTCTTTTAATGCCTGCTGCCATGATGGCAATACAAAAAATTGCTGTTGGAATTTTTTTGTACTCAATACAGAATTTTTAGGACGCGGCGCAGGCAAAGGATACTGTTCTGTTGTGATGGCATGTAATTGCGGTTTATTCAATACACTTGGATGAGCAAAGATACTTTGAGCAAATCCAAACCAAGTTGTTTGCTCTCCTGCGACCAGATGATAGATACCGCCACTCTTTTGTATTTGCTCTGTGAGCTTGCCTTGCTGCTGCAACTGCTGAATCACACGTACAGTTGCATCGGCTATGGTATGCGTCCAAGTTGGCGCGCCATGTTGATCAGCAACGATGGATAATTCTTTTCTATCTTTTGCTAAGCGCAGCATGGTTAATAAAAAATTTTGACCGACTAAGCTATACACCCAACTAGTGCGAAAAATAAAATGCGGCACACCAGTGGCAGTAATCGCTTGCTCACCCGCTAACTTGCTACGACCATAGACAGATAAAGGATGAGGCACATCTTCTTCCGTCCACGCACCTTGTTTACTGCCGTCGAATACATAATCAGTTGAATAATGTATGAGTGCAGCACCCAACTTAACGGCTTCTTCTGCCAAAACTTTGGGCGCTTCTGCATTCACCGCAAATGCCAGTGCTTCTTCTTGTTCTGCTTTATCTACAGCCGTATAAGCAGCAGCATTAATCACTAAATTAGGTTGAAATGATTGCATGACTGCGCGACATGATTCCGGATTAGATAAATCCATTTGCGTACGATCGACTGCTAAGACCTCAACTAAGCCGTCGCCCAAGCCATCCAACCCACGCAGTCGTGTTTGCAGTGCCTGCCCTAATTGACCGTTTTTACCTGTGAGTAGGATTTTCATACAATGATTAGGGAAATACTTCTGCTTGTGCGAGCGGCAAACCTATTTTATCTTTTGCAGATAATAGTGGTTCAGCAGTTAAAGGCCAATCTATGCCCAATGCAGGATCATTCCATAACAAACTACGTTCATATTCAGGTGCGTAATAGTCTGTTGTTTTATACAAAAACTCTGCATGACTACTCACCACTAAAAATCCATGCGCAAAACCTGGTGGTATCCAGAGCTGTCTGTGATTTTGTGCAGACAACATGACTGCCACGCTATGACCAAAGGTTTCTGAGTGCTTGCGTAAATCTACGCACACATCAAAGACTTCGCCTGCAGTCACTCGGACTAATTTGCCTTGTGGCTGACGAATTTGATAATGCAGTCCACGCAACACATGTTGTGCTGAGCGTGAATGATTGTCTTGTACAAAATGCGATTTCACGCCAGTTAATTCTTCAAAGCGCTTTTGATTAAAGCTCTCAAAGAAAAAACCTCTATCATCGCCAAACACCTTAGGCTCTATGATTAAGACATCAGGGATATTGCAGCAAATGACTTTCATAATTTTTTTAAAATGCTTTTTCTTCTAATACGCGCAATAGATATTGACCATAGCCGCTTTTCTTTAAAGGCTCTGCCAATTTCTGTAATTGCTCTGCATTGATGTAATTTTGACGGAATGCGATTTCTTCAGGACACGCTACTTTCAAGCCCTGACGTTTTTCGAGTGTAGCGATGAATTGTGACGCTTCTAATAAAGATTCATGCGTGCCTGTATCTAACCAAGCCATACCTCGACCCATTAGTTCTACATTTAATTTGCGTTGTTCTAAATAGACACGATTCACATCAGTGATTTCTAATTCACCCCGCGCTGAAGGTTTAATCGCAGCAGCGATATCACAGACTTGTTGATCATAAAAATACAAGCCGGTGACTGCATAATTTGACTGTGGCTTGGCCGGTTTTTCTTCTATGCTAATGGCACGACGCTCTGCATCAAATCCCACTACACCATAACGCTCAGGATCATGTACATGATAAGCAAACACAGTGGAGCCATCTTGACGCGCATTAGCTGCTATCAAGCTCTGATAAAGATCATGACCATAAAATAAATTATCACCCAGTATCAATGCTGATGGATGGGATCCAACAAATTCACGTCCTATGATAAAAGCTTGTGCCAATCCATCCGGTGAAGGTTGCACTGCATATTGAATATTCATACCCCATTGGCTTCCATCACCAAGCAAGGAACTAAAGCGTGGTGTGTCTTGTGGCGTAGAGATCAGTAACACATCACGTATACCCGCCAACATGAGCGTAGTCAGTGGATAGTAAATCATGGGTTTGTCATACACAGGCAATAACTGTTTAGACACTGCGGTTGTCGCAGGGTATAAACGTGTGCCTGAACCGCCTGCCAATATAATGCCGCGGCGCGCAATGTTAGTTTGACTCATGCGTGCTTTCCTTCGCGCTTAGCGTAATTCTTATCCATCCATTTCAGATAATCACCTGACTGTACTTTTCGTACCCACTCTTGATTTGCGAGCGTCCATTGCACAGTTTTACGCATACCCGTTTCAAATGTCTCAGCCGGCTTCCATCCTAGTTCACGTTCAATTTTGCGTGCATCAATAGCGTAACGTCTGTCATGCCCTGGTCTATCAGTTACAAAGGTTATCTGTTCACGATAAGAACGCGCTGCTGGTGATAATTCATCTAACAAATCACATAAGGTATGCACGACATCCAGATTGGCTTTTTCATTCCAACCACCGATGTTATAAGTTTCACCTGGCTTACCATCTGCGAGTATGCGACGTAGTGCAGAACAGTGATCACCGACATATAACCAATCACGTACTTGTTGACCATCGCCATAGATAGGTAAAGGCTTACCTGCTAAAGCATTCGCAATCACTAAGGGAATGAGTTTTTCTGGGAATTGCAAAGGCCCATAATTATTTGAGCAGTTACCAGTCACAACGGGTAAACCGTATGTGTGATGCCAAGCACGTACTAAATGATCTGAAGCGGCTTTCGATGCGGAATAAGGACTGTTTGGTGCATAAGCAGTGGTCTCAGAAAATTGCGGATCGTTCGCACCTAATGAGCCAAACACTTCATCGGTAGAGACATGCAGAAAACGGAAGTTACTACGTTCCGTTTCAGATAGGGTTGCGCTATAAGCACGTGCCGCTTCTAATAAACTAAAGGTGCCATCTACATTCGTGCGTATGAAGTCTCCAGGGCCATGAATAGAACGATCAACATGACTCTCCGCAGCAAAATGCAA
>JAIXOW010000237.1 GCA_027486615.1 Oxalobacteraceae bacterium
ATCAAGCGAATGCACGTAGCGGCAATCGTAAGCAAAAAGATCGTGAAGAAGTACATCACACCACCAAAAAACCATGGCGTCAAAAAGGTACGGGTCGTGCTCGTGCCGGTATGTCGTCATCACCAATCTGGCGTGGAGGCGGTCGTATATTCCCGAATTCGCCAGATGAAAATTTCAGCCACAAAGTAAACAAGAAAATGTATCGCGCTGGACTGTGCTCGATACTTTCACAGTTGGCTCGTGATGATCGTTTGTCAGTAATCGAAGATTTAGTGATTGATGCGCCTAAGACAAAAATTCTTGCGCAAAAATTAAAAGGTATGGGTTTAGATTCCGTACTGGTGATCACTGATGATTTGAACGATAACCTGTTGCTGGCATCGCGCAATCTGCCGAATGTATTGATTTGCGAGCCACGCCATGCAGACCCTGTGTCATTGGTGTTCTACAAGAAAGTGTTGATCACTAAGCCCGCATTGGCCAAGATTGAGGAGATGCTGGCATGAACACAGTAAAACATTCAGAAGAGCGTTTGATGAAGGTGTTGCTAGCTCCAGTTATCTCTGAGAAAGCAACCATGGTCGCAGAGAAAAACGAGCAAGTCGTATTTCTCGTTACACCAGACGCAACCAAGTTAGAAATCAAAGCAGCGGTTGAAATGATGTTCAAAGTACAGGTTGAGTCAGTGCAGGTTGTAAATCGCGCCGGCAAAATTAAGCGTTCAGGTCGTTTCACGGGTCGTCGTAATCACACCCGTCGTGCATTTGTTTGCTTAAAGCCTGGTCAGGAAATCAACTTCACTGAGGAGGCTAAATAATGGCACTCGTCAAGCTAAAGCCGACTTCGCCAGGTCGGCGCGGCATGGTCAAGGTTGTTAACCCTGACCTATACAAAGGCCGTCCTTTTGCAGGTCTGATTGAGAAAAAATCTAAGACTGCTGGTCGTAATAATAATGGTCACATCACTACGCGTCACATCGGTGGTGGTCATAAACAGCATTACCGCGTAATTGATTTTCGTCGTATCAAAGATGGCATTCCAGCTAAAGTGGAACGCCTTGAATATGACCCAAATCGCAGCGCACACATTGCATTGCTTTGCTATGCAGACGGTGAGCGTCAATACATCATCGCCAGCAAAGGCATGGCGGTAGGCGATCAAATTATGAATGGTGCAGAGGCTCCAATTAAAGCTGGTAACTGCCTGCCGATTCGTAATATTCCGGTTGGTACCACCATGCATTGTGTAGAAATGTTGCCTGGTAAAGGCGCACAAATCGCTCGTACAGCAGGTGCAGGTGTAGTACTGATGGCGCGTGAAGGAATCTACGCTCAGGTGAGATTGCGTTCAGGTGAAGTTCGTCGCATACACGTTGAGTGCCGTGCCACTATCGGTGAAGTTGGTAATGGTGAGCACAACCTACGCAAGATTGGTAAGGCTGGCGCAATGCGCTGGAGAGGTATTCGTCCAACGGTTCGTGGTGTGGTCATGAATCCGATTGATCACCCACATGGTGGTGGTGAGGGTCGTACGGCTGCAGGCCGTCATCCAGTATCACCATGGGGTCAACAGACTAAGGGTAAGAAGACGCGTCGCAATAAGCGCACGACTTCGATGATTATCTCCCGCCGCGGTAAGAAATAAGGGATAGAACATGGGACGTTCACTAAAAAAAGGGCCGTTTTGCGACGCCCACTTGTTGAAAAAAGTAGAGGCAGCTCAGGCTAATCGCGATAAAAAACCAATTAAGACTTGGTCGCGTAGATCGACTGTGATGCCGGATTTTATTGGTTTGACGATCGCTGTACATAATGGCAAACAACACGTGCCAGTTTATGTTTCAGAGAACATGGTCGGCCACAAGCTTGGCGAGTTTGCGTTAACCCGTACGTTCAAGGGTCACGCAGCCGACAAGAAAGCTAAGAAATAAGGGCTGATCATGGAAACTAAAGCTATTCTTCGCAGCGTTCGTTTGTCAGCTCAAAAGGGCAGACTCGTCGCCGATCTCATTCGTGGTCAAAAAGTAGAACACGCATTAAACGTACTAACTTTCAGCCCTAAAAAAGGTGCTGTCATCATTAAGAAAGTTCTCGAGTCTGCAATCGCAAACGCTGAACATAATGATGGTGCTGATATTGATGAATTGAAAGTTAAAGTCATCTATGTCGAAAAGGCTGCAGTACTCAAGCGCTTTACCGCGCGTGCAAAAGGACGTGGCGACCGCATTTCTAAACAATCCTGTCACATCTACGTGACTGTCGGTAATTAAGGGAGTCACGATGGGACAGAAAATACATCCAACCGGCTTTCGCCTTGCGGTTACTCGCAACTGGGGTTCACGTTGGTACGCAGGTAATAGTAACTTTGCCGACATGCTCAAGGAAGATCTTGAAGTTCGTGCATACCTGAAAAAGAAACTTAAGAACGCATCAGTTGGTCGTGTGCTGATTGAAAAAAAAAAAAAAAATGCTCGCATCACTATTTTCAGCTCACGTCCTGGTGTCGTGATTGGTAAAAAAGGTGAAGACATTGAAGTGTTAAAGTCTGCACTAGGTAAAATGATGGGCGTTCCAGTTCACGTCAACATCGAAGAAATTCGTAAGCCAGAAACAGATGCTCAGTTAATCGCTGATTCAATTGCACAGCAATTGGAAAAACGTATCATGTTCCGTCGTGCGATGAAACGTGCGATGCAAAATGCGATGCGCTTAGGCGCACAAGGCATCAAGATCATGTCTGCGGGTCGTTTGAATGGTATCGAGATTGCACGTACCGAATGGTATCGTGAAGGTCGTGTGCCTCTGCATACTCTGCGAGCTGATATCGATTACGGTTTCGGTGAAGCAGAAACAACTTACGGCATCATTGGTATCAAAGTTTGGGTCTACAAAGGTGATCGTCTTGCAAGTGGCGAAACTCCAGTTGTAGAAGTAGCGAATGAAGATGACCGCAAACGTCGTGCACCACGTCGTGAGGATGGCGCAAAACCTGTTGCTCGTCCTGCACGTGCGAAACGGGCTGATGCTCAGCCTGCAGATGGAGCAACAGCAGCTCCAGCTGCAGCACCAAAACGTGTAAGAGCCAAAAAAGCTGATGCTGCCGCACCAGCTGATAAGGCAGGAGAATAATCATGCTGCAACCAGCACGCAGAAAATATCGTAAAGAACAAAAAGGCCGCAATAAAGGTATCTCGCATGAACGTGGTACTGGCGTCTCTTTCGGTGAATTTGGTTTAAAGGCAATTGGTCGCGGTCGTATTACAGCGCGTCAAATTGAAGCTGCTCGTCGTGCTATGACACGTCACATTAAACGTGGCGGTCGTATTTGGATACGCATCTTCCCAGACAAGCCAATTTCACAAAAACCTGCTGAAGTCCGTATGGGTAACGGTAAGGGTAATCCTGAGTACTACGTCGCAGAGATTCAACCGGGCAAAGTGCTCTATGAGATGGACGGCGTAGATGAAGCATTGGCTCGCGAGGCATTCCGTCTTGCAGCGGCAAAATTGCCATTACTGACGACTTTCGTAGTTCGTCAGGTTGGTCAGTAAGGGGTGAAATATGAAAGCATCTGAACTCCAAGGTAAAGATAGTGCAGCGCTTAAAAAAGAGCTGAATGATTTGTTGAAAGCCCAGTTTGGTCTGCGCATGCAAATCGCTACTCAGCAATTAAACAATACGTCGCAACTGAAAAAAGTGCGTCGTGATATTGCCCGCGTTAAGACGGTCATCAATCAGAAGGACGGCCAGTAATGAACGAACCAGTCAAGCAAGCGTTGAAGCGCACATTGGTCGGTACTGTCATGCCCACGTATTGGTTGCGCTGCATCGTGGAGGCGCCCAGGTATTTGTTGAAGCTTTGGCTGCCCACGAAGCGTATCCTGAAGCCATCGCCGCTCTGCAGGTAGAACCACTGAGACCCCTCGCTCCAGGTCAGCGTGGCGCCGGGGACGGAGACTCGCACGATAGTCTGCAGGGCTGCCGTCAGTTGTGTGCCCGTGTAGACTCCCTGGGGTATCGTGCCGGCAACCGGTGTCTCAGGCGACTGGAGGTCCACAGGGCACGTGACGAAGTTGGAGTAAGTCGACGGCGGGAGTAGGAAGGTGTCGCGCGCCCGGGGATTACTGGGATC
>JAIXOW010000172.1 GCA_027486615.1 Oxalobacteraceae bacterium
ATTCGGAAGAATTAATGTTTTTTCTGCCACACGTTCCATTTGACACGAAAAAGAATTCATTCCCAATCAGTGTCAGAAATTGTTGAAACAAATTATGCTCAAGATTGATTGGCTAAAAACAAATTGCTCTGTCTTTAACGTCTTTTGTCAACCCAACTTGCTGGACAACTCTACTTTATAATTTTAACTTCCTGGTGTAGAGACAAAGGAGTAACAAGAATGATTGGCCAATCGTTCAATTAATTTTTTGTTAACCTAACCTTGTTGTTTTAATCAATAAGTCGTTAAAAAGTGTTTAATTGCATTTCGCAAAAGTCGATGTGTGTACAAATAATTTCTTTAACGTCAATTTAAAATTACTCTTCAGCCTTATTCCTTAATCCGAATCCGAATCTGTGCTGAGGCTTGAGTCCTCCTCGTCGCTGGTAGGTAATTCGTCAAAGTCCCACTCGGGTGCAGATTCGTACGGCTGAAAGAAAAGAATCAAATGTATTTGAAATTGAAATGTTGCCTAATTTAATTGAATGGCATTATCGTTTTGATATTTAAAAATATCTTTGCTAACCTTTGAATCGGACATTTTGACCAGTTGCAATTGTGATCGACGGGTATCGGGGTTTTTTGGCGTAGACGTTGTGGGTCGAACCTGTGTACACTGAAAAAGGGTTGTCTTTTTACATTAAAAGTTCTAAAATGACATAAAGTACAAGATATAGTATAGTATAGTATTGGTTATAGTATCTAAAAATATTTGTAATGACTTTTGAAAGACTGGCGTTGTTCTTTTGCAATTAGGTATGTCTGTTATATGTCTCGTATGTCTCGTTATATTTAAAGTACAAAAAAAATTTACATGTTTTTGTAATTACTTTATTTATAATATCTTTGAATATCTTTGAATATCTGTCTTTGAATATCTGTAATTACCTTTGAAAGATTGTCGTATTCTTTTGTAATCTGTTTGTCGCGAATAAGAAGTTTAGAATTTTCTTGGAAGAGTTTTCCGATCGATCGTTTCAACCTCGCGACCTCAGGCCTGTACACGTTGAGGTACCACCCTGCATTTCTAACCCTCTGCTTACGCTGAGCTTGGCTTAAAGTCAAGCCTCTTTGCACAAAGGTAAGCATAACTCCGTGCTGTAAATGCAAAATTAACATTATATGAATTGATTGAAACGTAAGCATCAGCAAGGATGTTTAACCTAAGTAATATCATCTTTCGTTTAGCACAATTTTGTGAAAAATATTCAATAGAAAATATAATTGAATTTACCGTGACGTCGTTACTTTTCTTGGCCATTTCCAAAGCTCTGATGGCTTTTTTTTGCTCCCTGATGAGCCTCCGGTTCGAATTTAAACTTTTCCGCAAGTTTAAGTGAATCTGGTAAAGATCTTCGAGCTCCTCCAAATGATTCATGATTTGATTAAACGTTTTACTGACACTGATCGTTACAAATAATTCTTAAAATAACTTTGAAACGTTTGTTATATTACTTTTTTAATGATTAAATTTTTTGTTGTTTGTTTTGATGTTTGTTATTGTTTTGAAATGAAGATTTACCGGTTAATTAAAAAGTTGTTTAAAAACAGCGTTCCTTATTTTTCTGAATAAGATGGCTCATTTTTTTAATAACAATTATTTTATTGCTTTTTGACAAGCACAACATCTTTTTATGCGCGTACTTTACTTATTTTTGTTTTTATTTCGAATTAAGATGTTGTGGTTAATTAAAAACTTGTTTGAAAACGATGCAGCTTATTTTATTGCTGATACGATGGCTCTTTTTTAAATGACAATTATTTTTTTAACAAACAAGAAAATTTTACAACAGTTTAGAAATACGTTATTTTCACTTATGCAAAATGAAAACAAAAAAAACAAATTAATTGTCTAGGGAATTGATTGAAAGAGAAGCTGCTTCAAACATTAGCATATGGGTTGCGAGATGTATGACTCGGCCGTGTACGAGCACATTGATGTTCACTTTTCATTTTGCACAATTCGTATGCTAAACAATCCTGAAAAGCAAAAACAACATTTGCAAATTTTTCGACTAAAATTATCAATAACAGTTTAATTAATAATTGAGAAAATAGTTTGACAAATAAGTTTTTACCCCTGCAGCATAAACTTGAAACACGAGAACATTTTTGAAATAGTCTGTTAATGTTTTTTCAAAATTGGTAGTACTGTAAAGAACATCTCTAAAGTTCTTAAACTGATCACAACCTTCTGGCTTGTCAATAATGTCAATAGAATGGTTTTCTTTCTCATAAGCAATAAAAATATTGTAAGCAATTTGGAAACAAAGTTCTTCTTTGATTTGTGAAATAGATCCGTAAATTGAATATCGGTTTGCAAACTTGAAGTAAACACGGTCTGTGGAGTATTGGTTTATTACAGATTTTGTAATTTTAAACTCATTTTTGAGAATGTTTTTCACAAGATCTTCTAATTTTTTTACAAATTTCATTCTTCTTCGAGTTACAAGTACCATTTTTGTTGAGGCGATCGAAATGTAACTAAAACTATGCGTGAAAAAACACCCCCCTTTGAAAAATTGCAGAATGAGCAGTTCATTTTTTTTTTTTTTTTTCACACAACAAAAACAAAAAAGAAGAATAAGGACATTAAAGAAGGTTTTAAAAATAAGTTAATGCTGATAAAATTTATATTTATGTTGTGTGTAATCTAAAATGTAGTAAATCCGTGAAAGAGTTACAAAAGACATTTAGTCTTTACAAATGGACAAATCTCATACACAATATTTTACAACTATTTATTGAATGTTGGCTTTGAAATGAAATGAATCGTGCCGATTTGGGTTCTTACAAAAAATAAATGATTTATTCTAAACAGCATATGATTTTATTGAATGGAGTCGTGCGTGCGATAGCTCAAAGATTCCTTCCGTCCAAGGTCTTCATTGCCTAGCAAAGAGAGAATTATTGGCCTCGGAAGAGTGCACACTCAATCTGGTTTTAGGCCGTGCAAAAAACATGTGACAACTTTAAAACATAGTCTTTATTAAAGTTTTGTACGTTGAATTCATCGGCCGCGCGCACTCAATCTCGTTTAGAGCCGTTCATAAAATATGCAAAAGTGCGAAAAAATTTATTTAAGCCGTTTAGATCTACTTTGAGAGTTACTTTTAATTTGAATTGCAGCAAAGTCTGTTTCAAACTATGCTGCTCAACAACTGCCAACGAAAACTCGTTTTGTGCCGTTCATAAAATATGCAAAAGGTTGTCTAAAATATTTTATTTTTATTTATTTAAGCCGTTTAGTTCAACTTTGAGAGTTACTTTTAATTTGAATTGCAGCAAAGTCTGCTTGAAACTATGCTGCTCAACAACTGCCAATGAAAACCCTGGAAGACTGATTAAATTAGGTTGTCTTGTTTTGTAATTGTTGAAATGTAATTGCTTCTTATAAACTGATTTAGCTTTTAAGGGAGGCGTCAAATTTTTTAAAAGAAGGAAATCTTTAAAAGCTTTATTTAATTTCTTACATCGGCCATTTTCTTCTTGGGCGTTGGCATGGAAGGTGAGAAAATATTAGTTTTTTAATTTTATATAAAGTAATAATTAATTCAAATCGGTAATTCAAGAATTCAACTAAAGTTTCTTTACAGGTTTATTTATTTTACTCTTACAAAGTAACGAATACAATAACAATAATTAATATAAAAAGAGAAATGGGATTAAGAAATTATTTATGAGAATATCTCGTAAATATAAAACTTTGGGGCGTATTTAATTTTTAGAATTCGTTTATTTTTGTCATGAAAAATACTACTTTAAATAAATTTAAATTTAAGTTTTATTTTAATTTGTTTCTTTTATTAGCCTTACGATGTAATGACAAGTTCTTGGAAATAATAACTAAGTAAAATAGTAATTGAATTAAAAAAATATTTTTCTGAATACTGTCGAACTTGGTTATAACGAATTCTATGGGACAAGTTTAAATTATTTGTTATAATCATGATTCACAATAACTGTAAAGAGAAAACAATTGCAAAGTACCAAATTCACAAGTAGTTTAATTTAGTTTAGTTTAGTTTTAATCAAAATTTGCTGTGAATGCTGGTGTAGCGTCACAAGTCCGAACTTTGCAACACATTTCTTGTTGCTAAGAATGCGATGGCCTACCTTTTGACTGACCTTTTAGTTTTATGATTACGCAATTATAAAATATTCTCACACTTATTACAAAGATTTGTCTTGTGAGTAAGTTCTTTGAAACAACTCTGATTTGTTAAAATCAAATCCACAAAATCCAGATTTATTGTTTTATTTTCTAGTTATGTAGTAAAATTATTTATAACAGTTTGTAGCTGGTTTAATTAAAGTACTTGTAGATTTTAATAAAACCTGTAATTGCTTTGAAAGCTAAATAGTGTTGTATTATAATGTTTTAATTAAGCTTTTAATACAAAAAAACCGAGAAAAATATCTAAAGCACTGATAGAAATATGAATATAAATTGATAAACGTTAAGAACAAAAACAAAAGTTAGGCCACTTTTAATAAAAGTGTGTTAATGAAATGGTGAAAGTTCAGTCTTCTGACGTGGGACCCTTCATATAAGACCAAATGGCTGAGATTTAAGTTTCTGAAATTTCTAAGAATTTTGTTCGTTATAAGTATGAAATGTCTGCGATAAAAATATGCTAAATTAAACCAACCAATTCGTTATAATAACCCTTTGACTGTATCTCAGAACTAGAGGTTTTTAGTTTAATTATTTTGTTATCCTTACGTTTCAATGTGAAGTCATTTCAAAAAATAACTAAAGAAAATAGAATTATTTTGGAATTATTATTTATCTCTTTTAACTTTAGGCGTATTTTGTTTTTGTAAATTTTTTGTCCTTATCAAAAAATACTTTTCTTAATAAAGTGTAACTTTAAGTTTCACGAACTTTTTCTGGAAGTTCGATTGAAATATTTTGAATCATCCTTTGGTGTTCGATTATATTGCGTAATCAAATAGTTTTATATACATTGAATTCAAATCCGATTCATAATAATAAGAAATGAAATAATGTTGATTAAATTACCGAATTTGAATAACTAAATTTTAAAATTAATATTTGTGAATTCAAATTTGTAATTATTGTAATATTTAAATTAATAGAAATTAATAATTTGAAATTAATAGAAATAAATTTATTAAATTAATGAAAAGTATTAAATATTTTTGAAATATAAAAATAATATTAATAAGGTACACGTTTTGGAAATGTATATTTCTTTCATTTATTTATCAATTATTCTCAAAATTGCTCTTAATTTTCTGTGTTACAGTAGTGAAACAGTTTACAGTCCAATTTTGCAATCAACTTTTTAGTTGAATGAAATGAACGAACATATTTGTTTAAATTATTACTATTGTAAATGTTGGGATTTGTAAAGTTCCTCAGCAAAGTTGTCGATGACGTAACAAAGTCTAGTATTTCTTTTCCAAAATGTTTGTTCACTTCAAGGAGTTTGGTAACTAATGGTTTTTGTATATTATAAATTTTTTCCCGCAAATAAAACTTAGTTTTAGACCCCTTCTTTAATCAGAAATCGACATTTCATCTGAAGCTCGGCTTTACGATCCTGGGAAAGTGAAGAAGAAAAATTAATTAAGATGATTTGTTTTTCTTCGAAAATGAAATATTGAAATCTTCAACTTCTCGGAGAATGGAGATTCAGTATTATTTTGATAAAAAATAACGGAAATGTAAAACAAAATTTTTAGAAGACATTTGCTGATAAATCGAAATTAAGTAAATCGATGACTCATTTTCACTGAAATAAAAGATTTTAATGTAACGTAAATTCACCTTGTTAGAATTATTTTTGTAGACATTTTGCTGACGAGTATTTGAGTTTTGCATTTTAATCCCAAAAATAACAAAGAAAATATTTTTTTCATTGTTTTAAAATGTTTTGAGAAACATTCTTACATGAGAATAATGAGAAACTAGTTACGTTTATATTTTTTGTTGTAATTTTTTTGCATTCTCATCACATTTAAAATAAATTTTTATTTGCTATTATCTTATTAACTTCATGTAAGGGTTTATAAGAATTCAAAAATGTATCTTAAATTTAAATTAAGCTTTTGATTATTTTTGTCATACTTTTTTAAAAAAAGGCTTTAAAATTTTTCCAGTTGGGGTCTAGTGTTTTGACACGAAAACAACATTCAATTAAAGTACATTTTAAAACCTTTCCGAAAAGTTAAGTTATCTTTGAGGAGATTCATGTAATTAGTTTCACATCGTTTTGCTAAATGTAAAGATTTAATTTAGTTGAAATGCATTTAAAATAACAAAGTTAAACTTTGATACCAAATATCTTTTTAGGCTATCTTTTTAGGCCCAGCCAACCTTATTTTTCAACATAACTTTTTTAAATCCTGTAAATTTCTATTCCGAAGAGGTTTTCTATTTTTCTATTTCAGTTAATAGATTCTCACGATTTGAATCATTTTATCTTTGTATTTCTTTGCAAATTTAATTTTTTTCTTAACTAGTATCTGAATAAAAAGTTTTTTTATTTTTTAAACACATTAAGTAAAGGTCTTAGCATAACTATCTTTTTATATAATTAAATTTTTGCTTTTTGCTTTTTTGGTGAGTAAGTAAGTAATAGAGAGACAAAGAAAGAGAGAGAGAGAGAGAGATAAATACAAAGAGAGGAGTTTTCAATTGTTCTTCAAAAGTGGATTTAAAAAAGAGTTTTTTATAACTTGTTAAAGTTTTATTTGCCATTACATCTTTATTTAAACAGTTTATAAATCGATGATGATTATTTCCAAAAAAGTTTTTGCATTGGAATGTATTGTTTGAAAGAATTACCTATTTGTACTTTTGAAAGAATTAAAGTAAAGAATTTTTCATTACATTACTTACATAAAAGTGTAATGTAAAAAATGAGAAAAAATTGAGTGTGTTTGTCGTAATGATTAGTCGCAGTTTACGAATTTTCAATACTTTGTTTTGATATAATGAAAACTTTATGAGATGTTCATGTCTTTCCACTTTACTTTTGGAGGAACGGAATGAGTTTGCTGGATTTCTATTTGCATTAATCCTCTCTTGAAGGATTTTACAAGTCGATGGTGATTATCTTCAAAACATTGATACCTTCCGTTATTAATTTCCCCTTTACTTTTGGAGGAACAACGGGTTGAGTTTGCTGGTTTGAAGGATTTTACAAGTTGAAGGTGATTATTTCCATAATATCGATACTTTCCGTTATTAATTTCTTTTAACATATTTTATTTTGCAATAAAAACCGTAGTTTTCCTTTGACTTACATTCTTTATGTTTGTATTTTAATATTAAAATAAGTTAAAATGCCATTACCATCTTTTAATCCCCCTGTATAAACATTTCTCAAAAACTCAGCATCCTGTTGAGTAATTTACAAACTCTCAGATGTATTTCAACAAAATTTTTGATGAGAAGATCCAGGTAATTTACGAGATCCACTGGAATAATGAATTGAAAATGGGAAATTTGGTAAGTGAGAAAAAGAAAGTTTTTTACAGTTTTAAAACTAGCTATTACGTAATTACGAAGACTGCTAACAATCAGACCAATGAAGAGCTACTTCTTTTTCTGGTTTTTCTTGTTTGGTTTTGTCTTGTTTTTTTTGTGCATTGGGGATTATTTCATGAATGCAAAAAATGTACCAGAAATATTGTCAAGTATTTTTAATTTAATATCTTTCATTGGTACTTCTAAAATGATAAAAGTTTTAGCTTTTTTATACGAAGACGTTTTACGATTATTTAGTAAATTTTTGTCCTTGACTCATTAAAGATATGACATACTTTGTATGAATATCACTGAGCAAATTTAGATGAGTATTCACATCGTCCGTTAATCAGTTGTATATGTAGGTTTCTGGAACAAAAATAACGTCATGCAAATTGTTATAAAACACAAGTAAAATTTTACATTGTATTTTTATGTAATTAATTAAATCAATTTTTAATATTTAAAGGTATTGTTCAATTTTTTAATCTTTAATAATAATATCATTTAAAGAAATGTTTTTTTGTTTAATAACTTATAAAAAAATTAATCCAATTGTATTTATTAGGTTCAATAAACTCGACAACTATTTCAACAGCTTGAACAATGACTGCCGAAGATGTTGACAATCTCGAAGAACAAGTTGAAGGTTAACGAAAATACCTTTTTTATTTTCAATAACTAATTAATTAATAATTATTAATTTTGAATATTTTAGTTAATAATCTATTTGTTTAAGAATATTACAAAAAGCTTATGTTATTTTAATATTATTTATAATTAATTTAACATTCTTTAAGGAATTCAACTTGAAGAAAGTAGTCGACGGATGTATTCACAATTTTCAACGATTGTCGATAATATTGGAAGAGTCATTATTAAAGGCAGTAATTTATATCTCTTTACGGCCTATTATGAGAAAACATGGAAGCTGAGACTCGACTTGAAAAGCTTCGAGGTCATGCATGGCCTCTCAAGGGTAGTATTGATGGTCCCAGACAAAATAGCTACGGCGATTGAAATCAACAAGGAGGACTTGCCGGATCCTGATGATGGCACCTTTCTGATTGGTCTTGTTGAGGATTTGGTCGTCTTTTACAAAGGTAAACTTTCTCGTGACGTAAGCGAGGACAACAACGAAAATTTCGACTCAAGGATTGAACAACATGGCGAAGACAGAAGAGAAATGTTTAGGTAAAATTGTTGTTATCTTCAAAGATGTAAAAATTGCACATGAAAACTACGTTCACCCGTTTAAATGGCATTTTCATTCCATTCAGTCTGTTTATTTTTTAACTTCATTTTACTTACTTTCAAATTTTTCATTTAGTTTTTATTATTTTAATGTTTTATTTTCCAGGACTCCAGAAGTATTTGCCGACTTGGTTGAAATCTTAAATGAGTTGTTGTCAAACTTTTACTCACTTAAAGAAAACTTGAGGACGAGAAATTATGATGAATGCAACTGTGATGCTATCGCTATCCTTCAAATGGCAGATGATATTTTAGAACTTTCAACTGCCTACATGGATTTCCTCCACCCAATTTATCTTGACGTTGAAAGGCACGGAGTATTCAACGAGGAAAAATGTCAGCAACTTCGGTCAAAACTTGATGATGTCCTTCTCGAGAACAAGGAAAAACTGCAAAATGAATATGATCTTTTAACAAAGCCAAAAGAAACCGAAGACTAACAATATTGTATTGTAATAAAATAAGGGAAATAATTAAAGAAAAAAGTACATATATTTATATGCTTGTTTATAAATACAAAAAAACTTTAAAATGAATTTCATTCTTTGAGAAAGCAATGAGAATTGAAGACTGATATATTATAGTTTTAATATAAATAATTAAAGAAAACTATACACATTCCAATTCCTTTTTTATTTTTAGATTAAAGAAAATATGGGAAAATTGTAGATGTGGGTCCTAGCATGAGTTTGAGGTTTTCTATAACATTTCAATTATGAATAATAAATACTGTTTAGCAAGAAGTGTTTATAAAAATAAAGATAAACTTGTAAAGACCAAGATGAAATTAATTAGAAAAGTAAATAACTATTTGCAGCAAATAATTTTTTAATAACACTATTTTATATATTATTTAGTGCATTTAATAAAAGTTAAATGATATATGTTAGGAAATATAATTGTCATTTAATAATGAAGCATTTTTATTACAACACTAAATTTCTTTATGATACGATACGATATGTATTGTTTTAATGTTAATGTAGAAAAATAATGTTGAAATAACTTTCTTAATAAGACAGTAAATGTAAATTAAAGCATATATTATAAATTGAAGGTTTTACATGTTCTGAATTTAATAATTTTAATATCTTGAAAGCTAAAAACATTTTTAGACTGTGAAAGTTTACAATAATAAAAGTTAAACCATTTTTTAAAATGCAGGTTCATCAAAGCCGATTGAAAGTAAAGAAGACGATAAACTAACAATGGAAGAAATAGTCGAAAGAAAAAGAAAATTTGCAATCCTTTACGGAAGTAAAAAATTTCCTATTGAGTACCACAGCAGTGAGGATGAAAAAGATGAGGACAAAAGCAAGAACACACTGGAGGATGAAGACAATAGTATCGATTGGAACTACTGCAACTTTCCCGATGCCCAAGATCCAGATGCCTGGATTTTTGTCAGCAGTGAGGATGAAAAAGATGACGTCGAGACCTCGATTACACCGGAGCAAGACATCAAGAGTGTCGAGTTTAGCGAAGCCCAAGATCCAAATGCCTTGGTTATTCAACCCGAAAAATATGTAGAATATGTAGACGTTCCCTCTACTTTTGAACCCGAAAAATGTAATGGCGTGACAATGAAAAAAATGCTCGAAAGAAAAAGAAAATTTGCAATCCTTTACGGAAGAAAAAAATCTCCCATTGAGTATGTCAGCAGTGATGATGAAAAGGATGACGACCAGACATCCATCAAACTAGAGCAAGACAAGAAGAGTGTCGACTTTAGAGATCCCGATGTCTTGGTTATTGAACCCAAAAAATATGACGAACGTACTATTGAAGAAAAAATGATTGACAAAAAAAGAAAACTTGCAATCCTTTACTCAAGAAAAAAATCCTCCATTGAGTACGTCAGCAGTGATGATGAAAAAGATGACGACCAGACCTCGATCACACCGGAGCAAGAAAACCAGAGTGTCGACTTCAACTACAGCAACTTTCCCGATGCCCAGGATCCCGATGCGTTGGGTTTTGAAAATTATGACATTTGGAGTTAATAATATCAATAATTATTTCTTATTAGACTCTGCAACATGTAAATAAAAATTAAAAAATCGATTTAAAATAATTTTTGAAAATAAATGGAAAAGTCTCAAATGTGATTCATGCGTTTTAATGTTAGAATTCTTAAATGAATACGAATAAAAATACGCGTATTTCATAATATATATTAGTCACAACTGTTATCTTATTGTTTAACTTGAATATTTTTATTCTTATATTTTCCAATTATTTGCAGACCATGTATTTTTATAACTTAAACTTTTTAACGCATAAACATTTTTGTTGAAGTTAGCATAATTTGATCCAATTAATTACGATTTGAAATAAGAAAAAAGAATTTAGGAAAAATGTAATGATTCATTAATTTTTTTTAATTCTCAATCTGAAAATCGTGCTAAAGTTGAATTATTATTCAGTTGCAAAAATGTCGTCAGTTCAGTTGGATAATATTTTGAGGCGAATTGAAGAATCAAAATCTTTGATTCTGGCATTGGAAAAAAAAATAAACGAAGCAAAACAAGTTCAAGAGGACAAACTCCGTCAAAAGAGTGAACAGTGGAGTCTGTTGTCTATGAAAACTGAAGCCTTGAGGCTGAGCGCGGAATCGGAACTGTCAGATGCAGAATTCAAAATGGAATTGGACCAATTGGAGCGAGACATTCGAGAAGTGAAAGAAACTCTGGAGAAAAATAAGAGAGAATTGAACGAACTGTGATTTTGCTATGTTATTTTGTCTGCAAATTATTGGCTTTAAATAATTAAAATAATTTCAAAATTGTGTGAAAATGGTAAAGCAAAATAAAGAATACACACTCTAAATCCCTTTTCGACTATTTTATGTCCTTATTGTAAATTTAAAAATGTAAAAGTTGAATAAGAATATTTATAAAACGTAATTATTTTATTTAAAATAAATATCGAAATATAAATATAGTTTTATAAAATTCGATTTTACTTTAAAACATGTAGAAATTATGTTGAAAATAAATTACGTGTGAATGTGACAAGAGTAAAAGAGTTGATAAGTAAAAGAGTTTGTGCCGGGCATAAACCGGTTTGCAGGTCGAAAAAATTGCAGTAGATGTCACTAGGATCTTAAGCCATTTATAACTTAAAGATTTGTGGAATTATTAAATTTTTTAAATAATCCAACAACATTTAGCGTTATCATGTGTAAATTTTAACTATTTATTAATTAATTGCTGCAATACGAATGTTATTTTATTACGCAATAACATTTGCATTTTATAATCAAAAATGTTGTTAGATGAAGGGGACACTAGTAGTAACCAAATTTGCATAAAGACCAAGTCCTCAATATCTCTGAAGCTAGGTGAAGAGCTTTTCTTTAGAAGGCCAAAAACTTTTTTTCTTTTGGCCAAATTTAATTATTCTTGTTTGCAAATCGAGAGTCACGGAACCTATTTTTACCATGAAAAGGACCTTTACCATAAAAAATACTCAAAAAATGACCATAGATGTCATTCGGAACTTGAGCCATGTCTAAAGAGACCATTTCTTGAATTATTCAATTGTTTAAATCATTCGACAATATTTATTGGTACAATGTGTAAATTAAAATTATTAATTGCTGAATTGCGGCAATAGCAATGTAATATTTATAATGCCAGAACGTTTTCAATTCATAATCAAAAATATTCATAGACAAAGGAGATACTAGTAACCTAATTTATAAAGAAATTGCAACTATTATTTTTGTCAAATTGTTTTTATTTAGAAGCCAAATGTATTTTTTGGCCAAATTGAATCGTTCCTCTTTGCAAACCTATCGGAACTATAAAAAGGACTCTTGCCATGAAGATACTCAAAAATTGCAATAGATGGTATTAGGAGCTTTTAGCCATTTTGTACCCTGAACGTTTATACAATTAATACATCAGGTGTCAAAAAATACTTGTCGGATGCATCACGCGCATATAATAATTATAAATAAAATGATTGCTGCAATAACGATGTTAGATTCAATAGGCATTGATGTTTTAAATTCATAATCAACCAATTAGTTTAATGTGTAACAATCTAGCAGGAATCTCATTTACCAAATAACACTGCCAGTGTTCCACAGGATTGTCTTTGTTACATCTTCTTTTCTTTAGAAGGCCAAAAACATTTTTCTTTTGGCCAAATTGAATTTTTATCGTACGCAAAACCGATACCATAAAAAGGACTCTTGCCATGAAAATGCTCAAAAATTGCAGTAGATGGTAATAGGAGCTTTTAGCCATTTTGTACCCTAAACGTTTTTACAATTAATACATCAGGTGTCAAAAAATACTTGTCGGATGCATCACGTGCATATAAAAATTATAAATGAAGTAATTGCTTTAACAAGTATGTTGTATTTATTAGTGAACAATATTTGAATTTTATAATCGACAATCTTTAATGATAAACGGTGAAGTAGAGATAACACAATAAAAACACAGCACATGGCTTATGTATTCTCCAGGAAGAGGAGAGGATAAAAGTTTATTTTGAAGGCCAAAACCTTTTTTGGCTCAATTTAATTTTTGTTGTTTGCAAGACTCCTTTTCGGGATAGAATTTATTTTTCTCCAAATAAAGTTTGCATGTTTTTAATTCGTCAGTATGTTTAAAGCACTAGTTTTTCCACCGCAGTAGGAAGCTTGGCTGCGGGCCGAAACGATTGAAACAAAAAAATTACGTGTCTACAACCCGCAGTGATTGGGTGTGGGAGGGGGGTCATTTTCTTCTTCTTCTTCTTCTTCGTCTTCCGAAATGTCGGTGTCAAAGTCGAAGGAATCCGAGTCTTGCGATTCTCCCATGTGACTGACAAAACAGTGGGAGGCTCTCTCGTACCTCTGAGTGTAAACTTCCAAATTTTCCAAGCCCCTGTAAATGTCGGTTTGAATTTTTTCCAAGAGATTATGTGCTTCCAATAGTTTTGGATTGTTGGATTGTTCTCGTTTCTGGAGCAGGCGACTCACAGTTTGCTTCAGAGTGACAACTGTTTCTCCCAACATAAAGTACTCGCGAAAATCCATTCTTTCAATCGAGGCCAGCGAGAGACTGTGTCAATAAGTTTTGTCGTTTGAAATTATATAGGCAATGGCGCCAATTTTAAAACGGCCGAAAAAGGCGCGCTTTTTAAAACTGCAATCTTTTTAACCCGGCAACAATTTCCTGGCCCGCGAAATTAAAAATGCGGCCTATCGTATTTTTGCAAAATCTCGTAAAAAGTAAGAAACCAGTTTCTCGGCAAAGTCAAAATGTTAACAGTCGTTTTCTTCACCTCCGCAAGGCAAAGGTAAGACAATTCTTCCTTGTTTTGTTTTGTCCTTTCGAAAAAATCTAGTTTTTCTATTGCTTGCTAAATGTTGAAATTAGTTTGCCGACATAAGGCTGGTAGTTTTGCTCAATAAATTTCACCATTTTTAGGATCGTTTGAAAAAGAAGAAACTGACACCTGTTCAGAATGGACGCAACTTCATTTCGAATTGGAGTTATTTTTGGCCAAATTGAATGTATGATTTCATTTTACAAAAACACGCAACATTCAATTTTGCCGCAACTGCTCATAATGGAACAACGCCTGAAGCAGTTGAAGGATGAAATTGAATCAGGAGTTTACTCCACTCCAACTGAAGTTTACCAATTAGGTGTCTCCTTTTATGCCGAGGTTCGTCAACTTAGAGCTTCCTGCAATACTTGAAAGTATACAATTGTACTTGAAATGTACTTTAATCTCTCTTTTCAAATAAAAAATTAAAAAGCAATAAATGAATAAAATTAAAATTTATTTATTTCTTACAAAAGGGTCTATTTTATTGAGTTCAATTGTAATAGTGTGTCAAAAAACATTATGATCTCGAGAAAAGATCAGTTGGGGTTTCATTTGCTAAAGCAATTTGATTTAATCAAAAGTAAATAATTTACGTGTCGACTAATTATCGACTACCCGAAGAATTGAATTGGTTTGCCTTTATATTTATCTAATACTTTAATACATATTGCTCGTTGTTAGGTGCGACTCTTCAAAAGAAGGCTTAGCTTTGCCTGTTCAAGCATACTCTTACGAGTGCCCTTTTATATGGTCTCTCGATATTTTTAACAAAAAACATTTCTTTAAATAGTTTGCAACATTTTACTAAAATTGTTTTCCTAGATTTTAAATTTTACGGGCTGAATAAAAAGGGGTCGAACGCCACCTGCGAAAAAAAATCGGGACCCGCAAAGTTTATCGAGATGCGAAACAATTCGATTGCCAACTTGTAACTGTTACAGGGCATTCTTTGTTTTTAAAAATTGTCCCTCATTTTTGCTTTGCGAGCCTAGTCCTGCTTTTGCACGGCCGCTCTTGCATCTCAATTTTTGCAAACGCAGTAAAATACCAATATAGCTCGTCTGCAGATGGAGTCTGCTGAATCAGTATCTCTGCATTTCGAAAAGAAGCTAGGGTGCAAATATGATTGAAAAAAATAAAAGTCGCAAATTTCTCGATCTCCTCGAAAAAAGTATTTACGAGACAAATCGAGACTTGGAAAAAGTTGAAGAACAGCTTGAGGCGTTGTTGGTGAAAAAGAGGCAACTACATCTTCACGTCATCGGCATTTGCGACACGTTTGCGTGTCACCTGAGCTCCGCGAGCGAAACGGAAAAGAAAAAAATGTCGGGCTTTTTTTACGCGGTCGAAGGCATCTGGAAGCGAGACCGCGCGCGCCTGACCAACGAGATCAAACAGGCGGAAGAAAAAAGAAAAGAGCTCAACGCCAGACTGACCAGATTGGTCAAAAAGGCGCCGTGGTAAACCCAACGTTTTTTCGTGTGACACTTGACATTTGAGAAACTCGTTTTTTCGCTGCGCTGAAGGCAAAGTGCACAAGAGCTGGGGCAAGCCGAGTCGTCCGTGACGGCCGCCGAGACGGTCGACTCGAGCAAACGCGCGCAGTTTCGACTTTTTTTCTTTCGTCGCAAATTTTACTTTTGCGGGCGTCGAGAAGGGACGAGAACGAGGTTGCGTTTGCCTCGGACAAAAGTAACGACACCTGGCCAACAAGACTCTTTGAATATTTGTCAAGTGTTTTTCTGAATCTTCCAAAAAAGTTCATCTTTGTGTTTGACGTCAGAAAGAAATAAAAAAGTTTATCGAGGAACGTATTTGAAATTTGTAATTTAACAGAATTGAGTTCACAATAAACAACAAAGAAAACAAATATTTAGAAATGCTTTTTCGCGCGACGTTTTTTCCTTTCTTCACACTTTGTCTCAAATCACTCAACCCCAAGGGCCCACCCCAGTCCCGTCAAAAATCGGAACAATTGATTTGAAATCGCTTAACCTCGACGGCAAAGACGACAAAGTTACAAGTTTGACAGAATGCGTTTGAAATCGCTATCGAAGGCAATTAAAATCAACACATTTCACACGCGAATAATTTAGAAAATGTAACTCACATAAACTGTTTGTCCTCAAATCCGAAAAAATGTGACTTACCTAAAACGGAAAAGAAAATTGATTAGCGTTCTCTAAATAGAAATGAAAAGTGCCCCATCTCTTTCTCTTTCTCCGAGCTAAAAATATTCATTTTTATTCTCCTCCAAATAACTAGCAGAAAAGATTTTTAAAAACAATTCACAAAATGTACAAATCAATATAATGGGCCTACATTTTTAAAGGCCTTATTTATTAATTGTCTTTAATAAGAATAAAGTTATTTTCTTGCTTCGATTAAATTTAAATCAATAGTTTTTAATTTAAATATTTATGTGGGGTAAATCTGATTTACCCCACATAAATTCCGATTTATATTTTCAGGCAAATCGGTTTTCCCCCGAAAACTCGCTTTTAGCTCGAGAAATAACTGATAAAAAAGAGGGGCTTCAGGTGGCAAACTCTTCCCGGC
>JAIXOW010000372.1 GCA_027486615.1 Oxalobacteraceae bacterium
AAAGGGTTAAAGTTATCAGCCGCTTAATGTGATCGCATTTAAATGTCTGATTTACTGAAGACTAGTAAGCAAATTTCAACGGTTATTGTTATCATTCGGCTAATGTCATCACTTTTGTTATGACCAAAAGTGATTACACTAGGTGGCTTCTACAATCGTTGAAAAAAGCTGTGTGGTAAGTCTTCAGGTTCTTCCTAATTACCTGAAGGAAACTTATTCCTATTCCAGACTATGTTAGAAATAATCAAAGAGGATTAAAGTTTCACCATTTATTAATCACTTGTTTCAATAATTCAGAACACAAGCAGGCAGTAGAAGGAATGGGAGGAAGAGGAAGTCTTCCTTGGAAATGTAAACAAAGATATCTATTTACAAAGTATGTACACAAACAAGGTAATTGAAACCTAGGTAGAAAGTGGTAGAAAGTTTGGGGCATAGAGATCTAGACTCTCCATCTCTTTTTCCCCTTCAGCTTTTAACTAAAAGTTAAAGCGCAAGAAATGCTGAAGGAACTGAAATTGCAATTACTTTTGAAACTTAAGAGCATGAACTCTCCATCTCTTTTTCCCTCTCAGCTTGTAACCGAAAGTTAAAGCATTTAAAAACTAAATTTGACTGAGAGAAGCCAAGTGGCTTTGAAAAGAACAAAATTTAACTGTACAGGGAGGGTTAAAACACATGAAATAATATTTACACAAAACATCGATATATAAAAAATAATTAAAAAAACCTAGTCCCTCTCAGGTGCTCAACTTGCAGTTAACCACTGCTTCATTTATTAAGTCTATTGCTACCCTGAGTTACAGCTAAAAAAATTTCGTAAAAAATTAAAAGAAAATCAATCCCTGAACCGGACCGGAAGCTTGGCATTCCTCCTTGGGCGGGATGATGACACCAATGCCGGGCGCAGAGCTGACTCCACTGGGGTTGGCGAAGGTCTTGACGGGACCACTTCCTGTGGTTCTGACTCTCCAGGGGTGAGACTTGGCGCTTGAACAGGCTGACTAGGGGGTGGTTTGGCAGGGACAACTTCAGGGCGCAAGAAACGTCTGTTGCGCCTGTAGTTGCGATCAGTCCGGTCTGAACGGACAACGTATTCCCGCTCATTTGATCCAAAACTGACTATGGTTCCGGTAGAAGTCCAGCGCTTGGAGACAGGGTCCTGGATTCGGACGCGCTGACCAGGAGACAACAGGGGGAGCTCAAATGTGGTCTTACCACCAGACTCATTCTGCTTGTCTCTTAAAGCTCGAACTTCTTGAAGGCGCTTCTCCACCTCATAGCGTGCCTGTGGCCTGAAATGCGCTCTCGATATTGGCAAATTGTCACGAACAGTCCGACCAAAAACAATTTCATTGGGAGAGAGATTGGTTGGGGACCTGGGCGTGTTCCTGAACAAAAGGAGTCCAGCAGCGATCTCAGCAGGACGGCACCTCTTCGTGTTCCAGTCAAATGTCGCAGTTATCATTTTCTTGGCATTCTTAACAGCTTCTTCTGCTAGGCCATTGGATTGAGGGTAGTGAGGTGACGATGTAACGTGTTGGACACCCCATTCTTTGCAAAACTGACCAAACTCAAATTTGTTGACGTTCTCTCCCTCCATGAATTGAGGTCCGCCATCGGAGTAGATAGTGACGGGAACAGAGAAGGTGGCAAACAGTTGTAACAAGTGGTCGGTCACCTGTCGTGTTGTTGCAGTCTTGCCACACTCAAAAATGTTTGGGTACCCCGAAAACTGGTCAACCGTGATAAGGAAGTAACGTCCACCATGCTGTGCCAGATCCATATGAAGGAACTGAAATGGGAACGAGGCAGGCTCATGGTGACGCTCAACTTCTGGTCTGTTTGACGGTGCTCGTTCGACACAACTCTCACACGTTTTGGCAACATTCTTTATGTCTCGTGAAATGTATGGCCACCAGATGGACTTCTTGGCACGTTCTTCCATCTTGTGTGCTCCTTGGTGCATTGCGAGCAGTCTTTTGAGGTATGTCTGACGTAATTCTGATGGGACAAACAATTTCTGACCGTAGACAACGAAGTCATCCACATCAAAGTATAGGTCTTCTCGAAATGGGAAAAACTTTTGAAGATCTTCCGGCACGTCTTCCTTCTTGTCCGGAAACCCTGAGCGAATCAGACTGGCAAGGGCAGTGTACTCTGGGTTCACATCTGCAAACGCACGGAGTTCTTTCAAGCGTTCATCACGCAACTCTGAGCTGCAGACTTCGTTGACTTGGATTTGTGCGATGTGGACGTCCTCTTCTTCGTCTTCATCGAGTTGGTCAGAGAACTTCGGCTTGGCATGAGGGGCACGGGAAAGGCAATCAGCCTCAATGTTTTCTGTACCCTTGACCCATTTGACAGTGTATTGGAGGTGCATGATCTTCATTTTTAACCTCTGCAACCTTTTGTTTTCAATTTCAGGCAATGAATACCTCTCCAGGATTGGAACGAGTGGTTGATGATCTGTCCAAATTTCAAGTTGCGAACGTGGCAGGCCTTCAATGAACATGGCAGTCTTCTTGGCGGCCCACGCAATTGCCAAGAGCTCAAGCTCGATCATGGCGTAACGGGTTTCGGCAGGGCTCAAAAAACGGCTGCCAGCCTGAACGGTTTTCCAGATACCATCAACCTGCTGCTTGAGGACAAAACCAAGTCCGAACAATCTGGAGGCATCACAGATCAACCTCGTTTGACGGGATGGGTCATAATAAGCAAGTGTCTTGGATGAACTTAGGTGCTTGCGCGCTTCTTCAAAGGCAGTTTGGTGTTCGGGTAACCATGCAAACTTGATACCTTTCTTGAGAAGGCTTTTTAGAGGAGACAACAACTTGGCAATTTCATCCGAAAAGTTGCAAAGCTGGTTTGCCAGCCCACAGAATGACCTGAGGTCAGTAACATTGGCTGGGATGGGAAACTCCGCTAACGCTTTGCACAACGCTGGGTCAATCTGGTAACCTTCTGAGTTGAGTAGGAATCCCCCAAACAGGACTTCTGGTTTGTTCCACTGGATCTTCTTTGTATTCAGTGTGATGTCGTTGATGTCGCAGGCCTTGAAAAACTCTTCCGCATTGTGAAGAAGTTCTGACTCTGTGTCTCCCATTAGCAGTGTGTCCTCAGTCGTTCGACGACCTTCTGTACTTGAATCGACAGCAAGACCATAACGCAATGTGAACACATCTCCTGCATCTGACTCGCCAAATGGAAGTCTTTTGTAGCGATACCTCCCAAATGGAGTGAGGAATGTGGTTAGAGCTCTGGACTCATCATCCAGCTCAATCTGATGATACCCTTTGAGCGCATCAAACACTGCGAGGTGTTTCTTACCCTTTGGCAATTTACGCACCACTTCGAACGGAGTTGGTTGAGGGTTCACTGGTCGTTTGACGTACTTGTTGAGTTTAGTGAGGTCCACACACATTCGAATGCCACCGTCCTTCTTTGGTACAACAACAATTGGGTGAAGCCATTCTGATGCCCCAGCGACTGGCTCAATGATGTCTTGGTCAACCAGATCCTGGAGTTCCTTTTTCAATGATTCGCGGTATGGTTCGGCCACATTGCGGGTTGCGCCAGAACTGATAGGTTTGGCATTTTCTTCAAGCTCAATGTGGTGTGGTTTTCCTTTCATGACTTTGCATTTGCCGTCGAACACCCTTGGGTAGCGTGCCATGAGTGCATCCAGATCCGGGTAACCGGTCTTAACTCGGACTACACTTTCAACAGCACTGACAGCTGTAGCACTGACAACTCCATGAGGAAAGTTCTGCGGGATCAAATGTAGCCGCTTGAGACATTTGCGAGACAGGATTGGCCTACTCAGATTCTCAATGACGAAGAAAGGTTCAGTTGAGAAAAAATTTCTGTACGTTGCCGTGAGGGGAATCTTTCCCAAAACCTTCAGGGCTGTACCATTAGCCGCTGATGGATTACGGTGTTCTTCTTGGAGATCCATCGTTGACAGACCAAACAACTTGAGAGTGGATGGGGCGATGCACGAAATATCTGCTCCTGTATCAGGTAAAGCATTTGCCTGGATCGAAACACCATCCGGGGTTGACAACGTCACTTCAATGGTTTCGAGTTCTTCAAACTCGCATTCTGTCCCCGTGACGAACAGTGACCCTACACCAATGTTATGGGCCTGAGGTCCTGCGCTTTGACGCTTTGGAGCTTTGCACACGGATTCCAAATGACCCTTCTTGTCACAGTTGCGACAGGTTTTGTCTGTTGCTTTGCATTCTGGTGCCTTGGATTTGTGACCAGACTTCCCACATGAGTAGCACTTCACATCTTGGGCGTTTCCATGGTGTGCCTGGGACTGGGATCGGTCTGATCCTGAAGCTCGCCAGTTACGAGAAGCCGATCGTCCTCGCTCTTGGCCTCCACCATGGTTCTGCTGGTGTTGGCGTTGTTGATGTTGAGACCGATTCTGACTGTATGCTGAAGTAGCATTTGCAGTTGTCACACAAACGTCACCACCACTCTTGGCTAGCTGCTTGGATGTGCGGAGAGCCTTCTCTTCTTCGAGACAGATTTCGACAGCTCGTTCGAATGTGAGATCCTTCTCCAGGAGTAGCTTCTTCCTCATGTCTGGGTGGGCAACATTACAGCACAAAACGATCATTGGAATCCAGTTGTCGATACTCTTGACCTTGTCGAATTCACACAGTCTGCATCGCTCCTTGATTTCCGTGACAAATGACTCGATTGACTGAGCAGGGTCATGTTTTAGGCTAAACAACTGTGTGATCTGGACCAGCGGGTTTGTGGTGCCCTTGATATAGCACTCCAGTTGGTTGATCAAGAAGTCTGCATCTTCAAGATTTTCAGCTGTGAATCCCTTGTTGTGGATCCACTTCAACGTAAAGTCTGACAAAGCTTGTTGAAGCATGGCTCGTTTCTTCTCTCTGCGGACTACCCTATCTCTGATGTTGTCCAAATCCTTGACGTGGAACTCCCATCTTGACTTCCAGATCAGAAATGATGCCTTGTCTTTGTCCAAATCGAACTGCGGGGGTCGTACACGAGCGTTTGATGAACCCTTGTCACGTCGTAACTCCTCCAGTTGAATCTGAAAGCGGCGTTGGTCTTCACGACGTTGCCGTTCACTGTCGAGCCTTGCCTGTGCAAGGTGAACCTGAGTCTGAGCATTCTGCATTTGCATTGCATGCATCATGTTGGCGAGCATGACCGCAGTTGGGTCGGCGCCTTGTTGAACTTGTGGTGCAGGAGGTAGGGCTGCCAGGACATTGTTGGCTGCATCAACAGCTGCTTGGGCTGCTTCCAGGGCGGGATCCTGTTCAGCAACCACTCCTTGGTCTGCGGCATCCGCATCATCCAGAAATGCATTTGGGTCATCCCCATTTGCATCAACATTTTGATTTGCGTCTTCTCCTTCCATTGCGGGATCAGAGTC
>JAIXOW010000407.1 GCA_027486615.1 Oxalobacteraceae bacterium
ACGAACAAACACATTGTCTTACTGATTTACCATTACCATTCACAACCTCAACCTCAACCACAACATTTGCTAAACGGAAACGGTAACGGTGCTGCTTTCATAAAAATCTATAGGTTGTTGTGTAAGTGAAAATGTATATATGTATATCCAGGTTCAGGTTTAGAAAAATAATGATAATATATTTCTGACACAGGACTGATGAGGATGAGGTTGAAGTGAGATATGAAGATTCCTGGTTAAGACTTAAAAGTCTCATGATTCTGAAAGGACGAACGATTGAAAATCTTGTGGAGTCTTTGTTTCGCCAATGCCAATATTTGAGGCTTGATGATGTTGATGTTATAACCCAAAGATCTCAATGCCGATTACTTCGCAATCATTTGGTGATTATGACATTCGCATCACAGGCTTTTGAGAATCTCTATACTGATATTTGCGAAGGAAAATATAAGCATAAGTATTTGAAACTTCCTATCAATACGTCTTTGAGTGATGATGGGGAGAATATGAAGAAAAGCAGTTCAGACTCTGACAATGAATATGAATATGAATTTGGTATGAGACATGATGATGATGACGATGACAACCGCAGAATCTACAGAATGCATCGGCTTCTTTTATATGGTGCAAGGTAATAGTAATAAATAGGGTAATAGGAATAGGTTTGGAAAAGATAACGATAATGATAATGATCATAAGACAACAGCGTCTGTGTTTAGAAAAAATGTTTTTCTGACATAGGTCGATTGAAGCTGATGTGAAATTTGAAGATGTTAGGTTGTTAATCGTTAGTCGCATGTCCCAGAAGGGTCTATCTCTATCAATTCGAGAATTTGATGATATTAATATATTCGCATCACATGCTTTTGACAATATCTATAATAACATTAACATTTTGTCAAGGGAAAGCATACGTTACGTTTCATCTTTCCATTTTCAGTTTCAGTTACTGTTTTTGTTGTATTGTAAAAATGTTTTATTAAACAGGGAATGTGAATTCACCCGGATGAGATTTGAAAATGTCAGGTTTAGAATTTTTAACCTCATGGCTCAGAAACGGAAGAGTCTATCGATTCGCGAACTTGAGGCTGTTATGTCATTTACATCACAGGCTTTGGACGATATCTCTTCTCGATTTATTGCGGAATGAATTTTTTGGATATTAATGTTAATAATAATAATAATAATAATAATAATAACATAACAACTGAGAGAAAAAGAAAAAGCGAAATAATAACATCATTCTAAATTTATCAAATAATTTGTTTTATTTTTATTTACTTTTTTTAATTTTAGGTTTATGTCACATACACATATGTCTAGTGAAAAATTTTTCCACTTCCAGATGATTTCAATTTTGTTGAAAATTTTTGTCTCACTTTTAGGTCTCTTTCACTTTTATGTCTGAATACGAATGTGCATACGTATCCAATCCGGTTGCAAAAACTTAGTGAAAAATTTTTCACTTTCAGATACAGCTACAGCCACCGGACAACTCAGACTCAGACTTAACACACCTAGCTAGATATATATCGGGTCGAGTTCAAATCCCCTGTTCCTGTCTGTCTATTTATATTGCCATGATTAGGATTAGGATTGAACCTGCACGCGATGGCAGTGTTTCATAGTATTTGCTTTTTTTCACATTTAGGTAATAATAAATTTTTTCACTTTCAGATAATTTTGTCTTTGTCTAACTAACTTTTAGGTTTCCCTTAAAATTTTCGCTTTCACTTTTAGAGACCTAAAGTGAAAGTGAAAATTTTCAAAACCTAAAAGTGATAGACCTTAACCTAAAAGTAAAAATTTTCAGGGAAACCTAAAAGTGAGACAAAGTTAAAGTTATCTGGAAGTAATGACGCATCGGAAATTATGACAGAGACAGACAAATGATTGGGGAGGAAAATAAGAACTGAAACATGAGAACTGAAACATGGTCATGGCACATGGCGGTTGATGTTGATATTATCATTATCAATCAGTCAAAATTCTAGAAGTTGTTGTTACGCCTGCTAAGTGAGGTTAATCGTCTGAAACTTTAGACAAAGATGAGAACGGGAAATTACTTTGTACTTTTAGGTTTCCCTGGAAAATTTTTACTTTTAGGCCGGTTGCGAAAGCTTAGTGAAATTTTTTTCACTTTTGACCATTGAAATAATTTTTACTTATTTTCATCTCCGTTTACATCTTGCTTTTCTTCAAAGTCAGACCATCCCTCAGAACATCTCAGAACACCATTTGCATAATTATATATTTTTACCAGAAAGCTTTTTAGTTTATATTTTTATTTATGTCTCAGATTTTACTTTTAGGTCGGTCTATCTCTATCACTTTTAGGTTTTGAAAATTTTTAATTTCGATCGCTTTTATGTTTATTTATGTTTATGTTTCGAAAATTTTCACATTTCCCTGTAAAATTTTCACTTTTAGGTCTGACATCATTTTTAGGTTTAGGTTTTGAAAATTTTCACTTTTAGGTTAGGTTTAGCGGTCTGAATACGGAAATTATGATATAACAAAACATCTGCTCCTTTCTTTAATAAATATTCCATAAAATAAATATTGCACAAAAGATGGGAATGAGGAGAATAAACTCTCGAGGTGTTTTCGCTTTTTTCGTTTTCGCTTTTAGGTTTAGGTCAAAATTTTTAGTCTTTTTTTACTTGTAGGTCACCAAATAATTTGTTTTAGTTTTATTTTTCATCCAACTATAGATAATGTGTGCATAAGAATTTTAAGATTCAAGGGATGCTAACTAATAAAATGTAAGTTTAATATATCACTTATTTTATAATTTTATAAATAGAATCATATAAAAAACAGTTCAATTCATATTCAAAACTCAAATCTTAATTTAAATTTGAAAAAACAAAAAAACACTTGCTTTACACTATCTATTAATATTAAAAGAGACAAAAGTTTTCCAGTTTAGACGATGATTGTATTCAAAAGCGAATTCACATGATTTCCCTATCTTTTGACCATTGAATTAATTTTTACTTACTTTCATCTCCGTTTACATCTTTCTTTTCTTCAAAGTCAGACATCAGACCATCCCTCACCTCAGAACATCTCAGAACACCATTTGCATAATTATATATTTTTCCAGAAAGCTTTCCAGTTTATATTTTTATTTTTATTTGTATCTCAGAAAATATCTTAGAGAACAGAGTGTGTTCTTAGGTATTCTGAGGTGTTCTGAGATGTTCTGAGGTATTCTGAGGTGTTCTTAGGTATTCTGAGGTGTTGTTCTGATGTGTTTTGAGTTGTTGCTGTTTCTGATCTGAGTGTTCTGGGTCTGAAACTGGGACGGTATGTTCTTAGGTATTCTGAGGTTTCTGAGGTGTTCTGAGGTGTTCTGAGGTGTTCTGAGGTGTTCTGAGGTGTTCTGAGGTGTTCTGGGGTGTTCTGAGGTGTTCTG
>JAIXOW010000350.1 GCA_027486615.1 Oxalobacteraceae bacterium
GGAGGTGAGTTATTGATTGCCTCTAGTTTAGGTAAAGGTACCTTATTGACCTTGACAACAATAACAGAGAAATAAAATGAAAACGAACGATTACGCTACGCTAATCGTTCCTACAAATTCCTCTACTCTTTTTTTGATGTTGTAGGGACGATTAGCGCAGCGTAATCGTCCGCGTTAAAAATTATTCGATGCAATTAAAATTCTATTGCGATCAAACCATCACAATTCATAATTCTCTTTTTCACCTGCCAATGCTTGTTCTACCATTTTACGAACCAAGCTAGGCGCCATGATTTCAATAAACGTAAATACATAACTCCGCAGATACGCTCCCTGTTTTAAGGCAATGCGCGAGATGTTGGTGCCAAATAAATGTCCAACTGGTATGGCGCGTAGATTCACATCACGTACCGGATCAAATGCTAAACCTGCAATGATGCCCACACCCATGCCGAGCTCTACGTAAGTTTT
Organism: Oxalobacteraceae bacterium; assembly: GCA_027486615.1. GTDB lineage: Bacteria > Pseudomonadota > Gammaproteobacteria > Burkholderiales > Burkholderiaceae_D > Pernthalerella. The sequence continues at coordinate 472 of JAIXOW010000350.1, forward strand.
AATCACATCAGCATCAATCGCTTCCAGTAACACATCCGGTTTTAAGGCACGTCGTATAAATGCTTGATCGATTCTGTTGCGACCTGCAAAGGCAGCGTCATAAGTGATGAGTGGATATTGAGCGATTTCTTCTAGCGTGATGGACTTAGATTTCAATAGTGGATGTTCAACTGGCACCACCACCATGTGCTCCCACTGAAAGCAAGGCAAGGTGATGAGTCCATCAATTTCTGCGATGGATTCTGTCGCTATTGCTAAATCTGCCTGTCCATTTAAGACCATTTCCGCAACTTGTTTAGGATTGCCTTGTAAGAGTGAGAGTCGTACTTTAGGAAATTTTTGCGCGAATGCTTGTATGACCGTAGGTAATGAATAACGCGCTTGGGTATGGGTGGTGGCAATAGTGAAGCTGCCAGCATCTTGCGCGGCAAATTCTTTGCCTATGCGTTTTAGCCCTTCGAGTTCTTGCAATATAGTTTCTACGGATTTCAAGACTTGCTTACCGGGCTCGGTTAAGCCCCGAATGCGCTTACCGTGACGACTAAAGATATCAATCCCTAGCTCTTCTTCTAGCTCAATAATGGCTTTCGATACCCCAGGTTGCGAGGTATACAGTGCTTTGGCGGCTTCGGTTAAATTGAAATTCTGGCGCACTGCCTCGCGCACAAATCGGAACTGATGTAGGTTCATGGCTTCCCCTTTAGGCAAAATAGAGCAAATAGTTTTCTTTTTGCTATCTATTGCGACCTTTTACTCATAAGCTGCTGCTTATATCTGATAAGCATATAAGCAAATAAATTCTATGTTGTTTGGAATAAAGGATTAGTTTATTACCATTCCGGATTCTTCGCGCGAGGCTTTATGACTTTAACTTATGTAGCATCCGGATTTGCGGTCGGATTACTGGTCGGTCTGACCGGTGTGGGCGGCGGTTCGTTGATGACGCCTTTATTAACGCTGCTATTTGGGGTCAACCCAGCTGTTGCGGTGGGCACTGATCTGGCCTTCGCTTCCATCACTAAATCCGCAGGAACAGTCGCACACAGAGTAAAAAATAATGTGCACTGGAAGATAGTCAAACACTTATGTATCGGTGCTTTACCAGCTGCTGTGCTTGCCACATTGGCATTAAAATATTTCGGCACACTAGATAAGAGCATAGGCCAAATTATTCGCTATTCCATCGCTTTCTCAGTGATCCTGACTGTGATTGCGATTGTGTTTCGTGGCCGTATGCAAAATTGGATGAATTCTCATCCTGAAAAACAGTTACATGGTCAAAAGCAGATTGCCGCCACAATTATCGCTGGCGCAGTGATTGGCACCCTAGTCACTATCTCTTCGATTGGAGCCGGTGCAGTCGGCGCAACTATTTTAGTATTGCTCTACCCACGTCTTTCACCCGCTGAAATAGCAGGAACTGATATCGCTTATGCCGTACCCCTCACTGCTTTAGCTGCTTTTGGTCATTGGTGGTTGGGTTCAATTAACTGGGAATTGTTGTTCATGCTGTTGGTGGGTTCTATACCTGGCATCACCATAGGTTCACTCGCTGCACGTTCAGTACCTGAAAAATTTTTACGCGGCTTACTCGCTACGACGCTGACAGGCGTAGCAGTCAAGCTGGTGTTGTGATCACGATAGGATAAGGATTTACTATGTATCGTTACGACCAATATGATCATCAGATTGTTAAAGAGCGTGTTGCGCAATTTCGCGATCAGGTAAAGCGTCGCATTGCAGATGAATTAACGGAAGATGAATTCCGTCCGCTACGTTTGCAAAATGGTTTATACATGCAGCGTCATGCTTATATGCTGCGCGTTGCTATTCCTTATGGTTTGTTGTCATCGACTCAAATGCGTATGCTCGGTCATATCGCACGCAAATATGATCGTGGCTATGGCCATTTCACTACCCGTCAAAATATTCAGTACAACTGGATAGAGTTAGAAAAATGTCCTGATATTCTGGCTGATCTCGCTACTGTTGAAATGCATGCGATTCAAACTTCTGGCAATTGCATACGTAATATCACTTCTGATGAATTCTGCGGAGTGGCTGCAGATGAATTAATCGACCCACGTCCGTTTGCAGAGATTCTGCGTCAATGGAGTACTTTCCATCCCGAGTTTGCTTGGTTGCCACGTAAATTTAAAATTGCCATCAATGCAGCGACACATGATCGTGCTGCTGTGCAGATCCATGACATTGGTTTGAATGTGATTCGGAATGAAGCAGGCGAGTTAGGTTTTCAAATCCTCGCTGGTGGTGGCATGGGTAGAACACCTATATTAGGTAGTGTGGTGCGTCAGTTCTTACCTTGGCAGCATTTGCTCACTTATGTTGAAGCGATTATGCGTGTATATAACGAGTATGGTCGTCGTGATAATAAATACAAAGCGCGTATTAAGATATTAGTGAAAGCATTGGGTATAGAAGAATTTACACGTCAAGTCGAACAAGAATGGCTGGACTTGCAAGATGCACCAAGCACTATCACACAAGAAGAACTCGATCGTGTGACTAGCTATTTCGCACCACCTGCGTATGAAAAACTGAGCAATGATGAATCTGCTTTACTCGCTTTGCGCACTGAACATAAAGCTTTTTCAAACTGGGTACAGCGCAATGTGAAGCCGCATAAAGTTTCTGGTTACGCTATCGTCACGCTCTCATTGAAAAAAACTGGCACACCTCCGGGTGACGCAACGGCAGAGCAAATTGATTTCATTGCAGACTTATCCGATCGTTATAGCTTTGGTGAACTGCGTGTCACGCATGAACAAAATCTAGTCTTAGCGGATGTCAAGCAATCGGATTTATTCGCTTTGTGGCAAGAAGCGAAAGAACATGGATTAGCCACACCAAATATTGGTTTGCTGACCGATATTATTTGCTGCCCTGGTGGTGATTTCTGTTCTTTGGCTAACGCAAAATCGATACCGATTGCAGAAGCGATTGCAGAGCGTTTTGATAACATCGATTTCCAACATGACATCGGTGATATAGAACTCAACATTTCAGGCTGTATTAACGCTTGTGGTCATCATCATGTCGGCAGCATTGGAATTCTTGGTGTCGATAAAGATGGTTCAGAGTGGTATCAAGTTTCAATTGGTGGCGCACAAGGCAATCAAAGCTCGATTGGTAAAATCATAGGCCCTTCTTTCTCTGCTAAGCAAATGCCTGAAGTGGTAGGCAGAATACTTGAAGTCTATGTGCGTGATCGTTTTGAAGATGAACGCTTTATTGATACAGTGCGTCGCTTAGGTATTGATCCTTTCAAGACGCATGTCTATGCCACCCCAATTGAAGGTTCTCATTATCAAGCAGGAGAAGATGCATATGCGTGAGATCATCAAAGATAAAGCCATCGTTAAAGACGACTGGAATCTGCTTAAACTTGCAGAAGGTGAAACGCCTGATTCTGTTAAGGTCGGTGCAGGCAAACACATCGTGCCATTGCAAGTATGGCTCGCACAAAAAACTCAACTTAAATCACGCAATGATATTGGTGTGTGGTTAGCTAGCGATGAACGTGCTGAACAATTAAAAGAAGATATTGCTCACTTGTCTCTGATTGCTATCGACTTTCCAGTTTTTTCTGATGGTCGTGGTTATTCAATCGCTATGCAATTACGCTCACGCTTGCATTACACAGGTGAATTACGTGCTGTTGGTGATGTGCTGCGTGATCAATTATTTTATTTACAGCGTGTAGGCTTTAATTCATTTGCAACCCGTGAAGATCGCAGCATACAAGATGCCTTGAAAGGTTTGACTGATTTTTCTGATGTTTATCAAACATCGTGGGATCAAAAAACACCGCTGTTCCGTCGCGTTACTCGTCCTACTGCACAGGAACCACGATGAGTCATGTAAGTAGCGATAGTAATAGCGCAGCATTTGAACATTTGCTGTCCTCAACCAAAGCGACTCTACATCGCATTGCACAGGAATTCACGCCTGCGGTATTTGCTTCGAGTTTGGCTGCTGAAGATATGGTGCTAACTGATTTGATTTTGCGTGACAAACTCAACATCACCATCTTTTCATTAGAAACCGGTCGTCTGCATGCAGAGACTTTGGGTGTGTTGGATAAAATTCAGCAGCGCTATAACTATACCGTCACTCTGTTTAAACCAGAGCAAAGTGCAGTTGATGAATATGTCAAAGCAAACGGACTCGATGCGTTTTATAACAGTGTAGAAATGCGTAAAGAATGCTGCCGCATCCGTAAAGTGGAGCCATTGAATCGTGCTTTAGCGGGCAACAAAGCTTGGATTACAGGACAACGTAAAGCGCAATCCACTACGCGCACTGCACTGGAAATTCAAGAAGAGGATGCAGCGCACAGCATGACGAAATTCAACCCATTGGCTGATTGGTCTGAGGACGATGTCTGGCATTACATTCGTCAAAATGATGTGCCCTATAATCCTCTGCATGATCATGGTTATCCTTCTATAGGTTGTCAGCCATGCACTCGCGCTATCGAGCCTGGTGAAGATATACGCGCTGGCAGATGGTGGTGGGAGAATCCCGAATCCAAAGAATGTGGACTGCATGTGGTCGATGGCAAACTGGTGCGTGTTAAAACAGCTTAAAGTTTTTTACGCATTGACCCCTTAAGATTATTTTCAAGTAAAAATTATTATGAATAAAGCCGTAGAAAATCATTTTGCTGAAGCAGCAAGTAACCGTCATTTAGATTGGTTAGAGTCTGAGTCTATACACATCATGCGTGAGGTGGCCGCTGAATGTAGTAATCCTGCTTTACTGTTTTCAGGTGGTAAAGATTCAGTAGTCTTGTTAAGAATCGCAGAGAAAGCATTCAGGCCTGGGAAATTTCCTTTTCCTTTAGTGCATATCGATACAGGCCATAACTTTGAAGAAGTGATTACTTTCCGTGATCAGCGTGTGGCTGAGTTAGGTGAACGACTTATCGTAGGTTCAGTAGAAGACTCCATACAACGTGGCACGGTACGTTTACGTAATCCACAAACCGATTCACGTAATGCTGCACAAGCTGTAACACTCTTAGAAACCATTGCTGAACATCAGTTTGATGCTTGTATAGGTGGCGCACGTAGAGATGAAGAAAAAGCCCGTGCAAAAGAACGTATTTTTTCCTTCCGTGATGAATTTGGTCAGTGGAATCCTAAAGCACAACGCCCTGAACTCTGGGATTTATATAACACGCGTGTACACAAAGGTGAAAACATGCGTGTGTTCCCGATTTCAAATTGGACTGAACTCGATGTATGGCAATACATCGCACGTGAAAAACTTGAACTACCTCCGATTTATTTTGCGCATCAACGCCAAGTTATTCCACGCAATGGTTTGTTAGTCCCACTCACACCACTCACACCGGCTAAAGATGGCGAAACTGTTGAGACACGAACGGTACGTTTTCGTACTGTGGGTGATATTTCTTGCACCTGTCCTGTGGCTTCAGATGCAGCGGATGTCAGTGCCATCATTGCTGAGACAGCAGTGACACAAATTACGGAACGCGGCGCAACCCGCATGGATGATCAAACCTCAGAAGCCTCGATGGAAAAGCGCAAGAAAGAAGGCTATTTCTGATGAATGCTGTATTGGATAACAACATGACTGAAACACATACAAAACTCGAGCGTGGCCTGCTACGCTTCATCACAGCAGGATCTGTGGATGATGGCAAGAGTACCTTAATTGGCCGTCTGCTATTTGATAGCAAAGGTATTTTTGCTGATCAATTAGATGCCATCTCACGCGCACGCCATAAACGTACAGTGGGCGATACGGTAGATTTATCGCTACTCACTGATGGCTTAGAAGCAGAACGCGAACAAGGCATTACGATTGATGTGGCTTACCGTTATTTCGCTACACCTAAACGTAAATTCATTATTGCTGATACACCAGGCCATGAGCAATACACCCGCAATATGGTGACCGGTGCTTCGACTGCAGATGCTGTGATTATTTTGGTGGATGTATCCAAAGTAAAGTTGGGTGATGATGGCAGCGTCGATTTACTGATTCAAACTAAACGTCATTCCACCATTGCGCATCTACTGCAAATTGAACATGTGATCGTCGCGGTGAACAAAATGGATTTGATCAATTACGATCAAAAAATTTACGACCGCATCATTGGCGCTTATCAGCAATTCGCAAAACAATTAGGTCTTAAAGCGATACACGCGATTCCTTTATCTGCTCTCGCTGGTGACAATGTCGTCACACCTAGTGACAAAATGCCATGGTATCAAGGCCCTACACTGATTGATTTATTAGAATCAATTTCTGTATATGACGAAGAGCATAATTCTGCGCTACGTTTTCCCGTGCAATTAGTCGCGCGTCACAATGGGCATGAAGCGAATGATTTTCGTGGCTACATGGGTCGTATCGAAGCTGGTACAGTCAGCAAAGGTGACAAGTTGTTGGTGCAACCTGGTGGTCAGACAGCAACAGTTAAAGAGATATTGACTTTGGATGGTTCACTAACAAAAGCATCAGCTGGACAATCCGTCACTATTTTATTAGAAGAGTATTTGGATATTTCACGTGGCGACATGCTGTCATCTATCGACAAGCAAGCGACGCTATTAAAAACAGTGAACGCTGACGTTTGCTGGCTATCCGAAGAGCCTCTTGACTTACGCCGTAAATACTGGCTAAAACATACAACCAGACAAGTCGCTGCACGCGTCACCAGCATAGACTCACTGTTAGACATCAACACACAAGAACGTCATGCAGGTAGCGAACTCAAACTCAATGGCATTGCACGCATTACCTTGAATGTGCAACAGCCTTTGGCTGCAGATGCTTATGATGATGAACGTGCAACTGGTTCTTTCATCTTAATTGATGAAGTCTCGCATCAAACCGTAGCTGCAGGCATGATACGACTAGGTTAATTTTTTAACCTAGTTTTATCCATCATCTCTGTCATGTCTGAAGACTCAGACCAGCCATCTAAACCACAAGCAGGAAAAGTTTGGCTCATAGGTGCTGGGCCTGGTGCTGCTGATCTCATCACGGTGCGAGGTGCTAAGGTACTCCATGAAGCAGATGTGGTGCTACATGACGCCTTAATCACGCCTGACATACTGGCACTCTGCCCTCAAGCCACACTCATTTCGGTCGGCAAACGTAGTGGACAACGGTCTACCGCGCAAACCATTATTAATCAAAAGCTGGTTGAATGTGCATATCAATATGCACGCGTTGTCCGTCTCAAAGGCGGTGATCCTATGCTATTTGGACGCGCTGATGAAGAACTCACTGCTTTAGAAAATGCAGGCATAGATTATGAAATCATCCCAGGCGTAACCACGGCCTTTGCTGCTGCAGCCGCTATCAAGCAACCGTTAACCAAACGCGGAGTGGCACGTAATGTCGCCTTCTTTACCTCCACCACAGGCAAAGATGAAACTGAAGAAGTTGCCCTACCTAGTTGTGACACCATGGTGCAATACATGGGCGGGCAAGCTGCGATGGATACAGCACACCGCTTACTGGCAAATGGCAATCCTGCAGACACACCTGTGATTGCTATTGAAAATGTCAGTCGCGATAATCAACGCATGATGCGATTGACACTAGGTGAGATGGCACTCGGCCTTCCACCATGCGAAGGCCCAGTACTAGTGATGATAGGTGAGGCCTTGAGAAAAAGATCAACGCAATAAGAGTATCTTGTGCGTAATTTTTACATACTATTGAATAAACTACCTTGACTGAAAGTACACCTCAATATGTCATATGGCAGATTCACTATTTTCACAAGGCATACCAAATTCTTCAGGACTCTCTGCACATAGCGTCACAGAATTTCCTAGATGCTCGTTTGTTAAATTAAATTCATTTAACCAAGACGCAGCCAACTCTGGTGATTTGAAAATTGATCTCGCAAACAAATCACGATCAGAAGCATCCTTCGGCATCCTATAAGGAGGTGTACTCCATTGTCTAGTCACGATGAATAATTTAGTACGTCCTTGCATGACTTTTATACTTTGAATGAATCCCTTGTTCATATCTTTGTTATTCGTACAATAAATTCGTCCATAAGTAAGTGGCACTCTATACTCTATTGTTTGATGCAATGGGGTAACACTTAATCTTTCACAACCATTCTGTAATGCTTTTGCAGAATTAGTTAAGTGATCTGTAGGGCTAGTTAAGGGGTTACGATTTATCCAAGCAACCATTAAAAGATTAGAGAGCCCCGAATTTTGATCAGAAGATAAGCGATAAAATTTAATTATTCCTACTGTCGTTCCATCTAAACCTGAAACCGGATGTTCTTGTATGAATGTCCACACACCTTTATCAGGAAACATAGGAAAGATTAATTTTTCTGCAGAAGCAATCTCTGAAAGAAGAAAACTTAAGATGATAAAAAAATATTTAATCATTGAAGTAGCCAATTAAGAATACAGCTAATAGAAGGGGCAATCGTACTCGAACATCTAGATAGACGAAAAAAATAGTTCTTAATTAGATTATCCAAAGATAAAAATTGATTCAAACATTTTTTTAAAAATTCTCTCTATTAGATTCCAGATCAGTCATATCCCTAAGAATTTGATGTACTAATCCAACATATTTAATTTTTATTGAATAAAATCAATTTTTTGACAGTCCCGAAAAGAAAGGTTTTAAGCATTCCTAATGACTATCAAAGAAAATTCTGTTTCTTTTAATGAAAGAGGAACAGATATGCTAAATCCTATTAATATTTCAAAAAAACTCATCATCATTTTTTTATCAACTATTTCCTTATTTTTATTTACCGGATGCGCATCGGTTACGTCAGGAAAACATCAAACTGTTACAGTCAATACAACATGCGAAGGCGAGCCACTAACAGAGGCAAGTTGCACGCTCCTTAATGACAAAGGTAGTTGGTTAGTCAAAACACCTGGCTCAGTCGTTATTCAAAAAGCTTACGGCGATTTAGCAATCGACTGTAAAAAAGGCGAATCCAAATCATCCGAAAAATTTCAGTCTAAAAGTAATACAGGTGTATGGGGCAACCTGCTTGTAGGAGGGGTGATAGGTTATGCCGTAGATGCTAGTAGTGGATCTGGATTTGATTACCCATCCAATATGGTAGTAAAAATGAATGCGCCTTGCCAAACAAAGTCTGAGAAAATATCAGCAGCATCTGAAAAATAAAATTACAGTTAATTCTCAGAGATTCTGAGTGAATCTCTGAGCGAACATCTAAAAATACCAGCGTAATAACTATTAAAAAATCGCTGCGTATCGCACAACATCTTAGTAGTACTTATTTAACTTTATAAAAGATGAGATTCGTTCTTTGCATGAGGCGAATTCACCACGTTCATTTTTAGTGTTAGCAGATAAGATCGCTTATTCAAAATTTATAGTCGCTAGCAAAATTTATGGCTAACATAAAAAAAATTATCAAAAAAAATATCTGCAGCTATTCGTGGTTAGATTTTTTTAACTGCTCTCGCTTGAGAATATTTTTTTTAATCTGTTTACTAATCTGTGCTAACAACCTTCGTAGCCAAGAACGGTTATGGAGTGAGGATTACAGTGATTTAATAAGCAGTAAAGGAGCAGCCAACCCTACTGAAGAAGAACGAAAATATTTTACTGAAGAACTTGATCGTTTTAAAAAGCATTGGCTACGCAAAGATTTTAATTTTCAATCCGATCTACTCTGGCTCAATGATAAAGAAATTGCATTTTCTACACTCAGTTATCCAGGTTGGGAAGGAAACGATAAAGATGCGCCGCGCATTGTTTCTTTAAACATTGATACGGGTGAAGTTAAAGACTCAGGCTATCGTGGCGAGCTAGTATGCCTCAATCACAAGAGAGATTTGATGGTGAGATTTAATCCCTCACCGGAAAAAAGTTTACCTTTTGAAGGGGGCGAATGGTTGGTAGGACAATGGGGAGAAAAACTCAGGCAAGTTGAAAGGAAAACAGAGCACTATATTCCTAATTATCTTTGTCAGTTTTATCCTCTCGGGGATATCTATAAAAATATCGAATCTTATGAAGCTCCTCGTGAGTTGAATCGCATAATTCCACTTCTACCAGAACATGGCGGCATCAAAGAAATGATAGTGCCAGTTAGTAAAAATAATAAACAAGAAAATATAATTCTCTCTCGCTTAGTTAGGTCAGATGGAAATGAAATAAAACTATTAATTTATAGACTAACAAATAAAAATTTTAATTATCTAACATGGGATGATTCCTATTTTGACACGCGTATAGCCAACATACCCTCAATCACAATTTATCCAAACGGAAAATTTAAGTATCACAATCCACCAAAACTGGTTGGATTCTGGGAATGGTCGAAGGTTGCTTCGTCAGTTTCTTATAGATCTCGCATGGGAATGCTATGGACTCCCACTCCTAATTCTAGGCCATGGCATAAACACGGAATTTATCTTGAATCTGAAAATAAACTAATAAAAATAGAAGAAGGCCAAGTCAGCTCAGGTACTTTGATATCGCCTAATGGATGCAGGCTTTTAGCCTACATAAGTCGAGGTGATGCTCTAGCAAAAATAAATGCATCGGCAAGAGGCTATATGGTTATAGATCTCTGCAAATAAATCAAGTCATAAGGAATAAGTCATGACAAATACCGCGTCAAATACTATTGAAAAAAATAAAAATCCCACCGCTGAAATGGAAGTGGATCTTAAAAAAGGAATGGCGGCGGCTAATACTGGCTATATAAATAACAATGGTGGCGGCTTACAGGTTGGTATGCCTTATAGACCTCAAAATGATTCATCTGCCTTAAAGAATGGCGGAAAACCTCTAGATATGGGGAATTTTGACGGCTATATAGTCATAGGTATCATCAAAGATATCACTACAGGTCTGGATGCAACTTTAGCTTTTAATAAAGAAAAAAAATCTTTAATCGCTGGCATAGCAGGGACTAATGGCATAGGCGTTGATATGCCTGACACATTCGAAGATTTAGTTCACATTGGAGCACGTCAGGCAACGCAATTATATGAATCTTCAAAATTTCGAAATGCTTTCGACTTTGCTATTAAATCAATCGGTGGTGTTGAAAATTTAAAAGAATTTCTCATTGCTGGACAAAGTTTGGGCGGTGCCGAGGCAAGTCTATTGGGAATGATGGCTCTACATGGCAATCCTAAGTCTTCATTTAATGGAAGTTACTTTGGCTTAAAAAAAGAACAATTAAAAGTCATCACAATTAATTCACCTGGAAGTGAAATAGGTCTTCAATCTTTAGGTTTTACTCAAGAAAAAATAGATGACTATTATGCTAGCGATGTACAGTTAAACATAGTGTCATTCGACTTAGCAACAAAAATGACTGATGTAGTTGCTCAAACAGGTGGTAAACGAGTTGGTATAGATTATGGCTTAGGTGTAACAATAAATACTAGTCCTTTAGATATACATAGAATGCACCATGGTGTTGTAGAAGGCTTTGAAGCAGTTGGCGGAGATTTAAAACAATTAGAAAGAATTGATGTTCCTTCTCTTTCACATCAAACATTCAATCAAAACATAAAATGGCTGGATGATAAGCTGGGTATTGAAAATAATATTCTCTCTATGACTTGGGCAGCTTATGTCGCTGTTTTATTTTCTAAACCTGGTGAAGCAGCTGGTGGTATTAGTCTAGCATTGCAATCCTTACTAAAAATGCCTAAGGGTTTAGCCGATGCTTTAGGAGGTATAGGAGAAGTAATTATCCGAGCGCTTCCTGCTGCAAATGTTGCAAGAGCTGCAGAATTATTATTTGGCAGTTTTGTCGTAGGAAAAACAATAGGTTCAGAAACAGCAGCTGAAATTCCATTTAATACTTTGCAGCCTGGTTGGATTCGACAGGAATTTATAGAAAAAAATTCTCAGGCTTGGTTAGAAGGAATGCGTGCTGTTATTGATACCAATATCCATACTGGCGTAAAAGTTATACATCATGGTAATGGAAATACCCAAGAAATTCATCCAGATGGTACGCTAATCTATACCCACACTGAATATGGCGTTGGCGTATTTAATTCTGATGGTTCAGGTACTTTATATTTAAAAGAAACTGACAAAGTAACAGGAGAAGTCAATAGTACTCGTGTGACTATTAATGCCAGTGATCGCATCGAACTTATTCCTGATGGATGGCGCGTTACAAAACCTTTAAATACTAGTGGCACTGAGGTTGAATTTATTCATTACACAGGCCTAACTGCTTCTGTCTATGTAGGACATTTTACTGAAGAAGAATTAAATAATCAAAAAGTTAAAATGTTTAATGAAAAATCTGTTACGCATAGAAAATTAGATATTGTCTCTACTCTTCCCGAAGATAATTTACTCGGGACGACTACAGTCTCAAAATTACCTAACGGCACTGTATTACGCATTGTTCGAGATGAAGATAGACACGTCTTAGAAGTAATGAAAGAGGAATTCATTAATAACAACAAACGTATCACGACGATTACAGATGCTCAAGGTCAAGTAAAAAGTGTACGAATTGAAGAAAAGCTTAGTGAATATACCTACAGAGTTGTTAAGAAAAATGGTAATGGAGAAGAATTAGAAACTACGGTCACTACAGAATATGTGATGGATAACGAGGTATTGTATCTACACGATATTACGAATCACTCGAGTAAAACTCGCACTCTTTCCACTCTCGATAGCACTGGTAAGATTAAAAAAACGGAAAGTATTTCAATAACAGCGGATGCAGTACAACTCACCGAACAAGATCGCAATCAGATTTATAGTGACGTAGCTGACTTTTTAACTGCTTTACGACAAAAAGATAAGACTGGACTCATCTTAGCTAGTGCACGACTAGTTTTAGATTATGGCCGCACTCAGGGTATGACCACTCTACCCTTTGACAACATGGTGAAAGATGTTTCGAGCGGTCTCAGCTTAATCAGCTCATTACGTTCACTGCAGTCCGGCGACACTCTAGCTAAAGTTGGTGGAGTAGTAGGTTTGTTAAACAGTACAAATTATTTTGCAGGACGGTTAACAGGCTCTGGCTATTTATCTGGATCTCAAACCGCAGCATTAAACACTATAGGTGCGCTACTCTCCATCGCTAATTTGGCCAACTTAGGCAAGATGATTGAAAACAATCAGCTAGGTTCAGCATCGGCTACAGTTATCTCAGCTGTCAATAGCATAGGTTATCTCACTTCCTCTACTAGTCTGATGGGAGCGGGAGCGATCATTCCTATCAATCCTATTGTGATGGTAGTTGCTGCATTTATATTAGATGAAATCTTTGCTGAAGATCCCCCACCTCCACCACCGCAGGGAATTGCAACTCTATTACGCAATGCCGATGGTACGTTAGGTTATAGACTGAGTGAGCATAATGAATTAGGTGCTTCCATTCTCAATACAGAAATGCAAAAGCTATTGCCTACCCTTGAGAAGCAATTAGCAGAAGCAAATAAATCTATCCGTGATCCTGACCATGCTTTTGTATTGATTGCTTCTCGCATGCCTAGCGTGCGGCTCTCCAGCTGGCCTAGCCGTACCGAGAACGGTATTAATAATTATTTTTTCTTATGTGAAGTGGCAGATCCACTCAGTGATACGCCTAGTTATTTAGGCATTGCACGACAAGATTTACAAAAACTATATGCAGAAACCCTGCTATCACCGGAAGCTTTAATTCAAGCATGGGAAGTACAGCACCTCATTAGTAAGTTTGGTAATGATGAAAAAAACTGGCAAACAGAATCTGCTTGGCTGAGAAATCGTAGCCCTATAGAACAAGAGCGAATTAGGCTGCAACATGAATACGACAACGCATCCGCAAAATGGAAAGCACTATCTACTATTCAACTTGCTGTCAGTGAATCAATTGATCAAGACAATATTAAAGGCAATATTGCGCAGCTAGGGCTAGCTGATAAGGATGTTGATACAGCGCGTTTAACAATGAGCGCAGCTCAAACTGCACTACATTCCTATAACACGCTACATCCCTTGGATTCGCGTGAAGCTGCACATGCCACACCCGAACAAGAACAAGAATTTGCACGCAGACAGTCAGCACGAGAAATACTTTCCCTGCAGTGGTTAAAAATTATTACAGTTGATTTAGGTAGCGATGGAATTCAGAAAGTTGATTTACCTGGCAATGTAGGCACTGATCTAGAAAGCTTACGCACACAACGCGTGACAAGATTTGATGTGGATGGCGATGGCTACAAAGAAGCCACGCAATGGATAGCGCCCAGTGAAGCAATATTATGTATAGATAGAAGTGGAAATGGTTTAGTTGACAATGGCAGTGAGATTTTTAATAGCAGTGACACACCTTTTGATCAGCATGGCTTAGGTGAACTTGCCTACTATGACGCCAATGGTGATGGTTTAATCACTGAAGCGGATCCGGTTTATGCGCAACTACGTCTTTGGTTGGATTTAGATAGCGATGGCTCTGTAGGGGAATGTGAATTATTTGATCTTCGGCTACGTGCAGTAAACGCAAAAGCAGAAAATCAAATTAATCCCCTCTTAGCCAATATGGCGGTAACTGCTATCGATCTAAAAAATCTTACTATGCAATTTTCTGATGGTAGCTCAGCCAATCTCAATGAAACTTCGCTACTCTCCCATAGAATGGGTGTGAAAATCACACTTGATGAAAAAACTGCAAACTTAAACGTAGAACATGAAAATGGATTACGTGAAAATTTCATCACGCTAGTGCAAGACATGAGTATCTTGCAAGAATTAGCTGATCCAAAAATTATATTAAAACGTAAACAAGAATTAGAAGATTTAGCAAAAAGCTACGGTCTCAATCCACATGCAAGTGAATTTAAGAGCATCGTACAAAGCCTCATAGCCTCTGGTGAAAATTTAGGCAAACAAGATACGGTCATTTATTTTTCCGACAACAATCTTTGGGTAGACTCCAGTGTGCGCGAACGTTTAGAGAGTATGCGTATCAACTTTAAACAAATCACTGCGACATCCAATGCAGCTATTGCTCATACCCAGCTAGGACGATTAGCCCGTCCCGTCTCTTCAGAGGCCGTGGGTGGAGTGGATGGCTTTGATGACGGATGGGTGCTTAGCCGTAAAGTGAATGATCAAGAAATACAAAGTGAAATCAGCTCACTCAAACCTAACAAGGATGAGCCCATAGAACAATGGGTGTTACCTGCCGATGTCTGTAGTTTGATGCAAGTCGCTAAAGGGGCACAGTTAGGTGGTTTGGTAACACAACAAGCAGTGATAGCTAGTCTACAAACACCAACTGAAACCAAGCAACAAACTATACAGGTCTACACCACTGCTAAGCCCTTTGCTCGATTAGTAACAGCACAATATGGCGCGGATGAAGATATCAGCGTTGCGTTTGGCTACACGCAGCTTGAACAGCAGGCACGGAGTATTTTAGCTTCCATTGATCCACTATCACGCGTTAAATTACTCGGCATACGCAATGTTAGACATGCAGAAGTTTTAATGGATGATGAAACTGGCCAAATCCGTTTTCAGGCTGAAAAAGATTATGTCGGTGAATCTGGCTTTACCTACGTCGTCATGGATCAGCGTGGTCGCGTGATCGAGCGTGATATAAAAATCACACTACACGAAGTCAATGATGCACCGATAGTGCTGGGTGAATCTATCATTTCATCAGAAGATGTGCCCTTACTGATTAGTTGTAGCGCCTTGCTGGCAAATGATAGAGATATTGAAAATGATAGCCTCACCATCATAGGCATAGGTCGTATAGGATATGGACGAGCTGAATTATTAGCTAATGGTCAAATCCACTACACGCCGCCTTCTGATCAATACGGCATCACCGACACCGTTGAATACATTGTGCAAGATGCACGAGGTGCGACTGCTGTTGGCAAAATCAGCATAAAACTCAATTCTGTTGATGATGCGCCTTCTGTCGTTTCTGAGCGGATTATTAATGCACGCGAAGATCAAATCTTACATATTGCATCGCATCTCCTACTTTGGAATGATTTTGATGTTGATACAGATGGCAGAAAAGGCGCTAGCTCTTTAAAAATAACTGCAGTAGGTTCTGCAGAGCATGGCAAAGTCACACTCAGTGCTTCGGGTGAGATTATTTTTACTCCCGAAGAAAATTACAATGGCATGGCTGGATTTAGCTATACCGTGACTGATCTTTCAGGCTTATCAACCACGGGACGTGCGCAGATACGCATAGATCCTGTGTCTGACAATCCTTTGATTGCCGATGAAAAAATTCAAAGTCTTGAAGATCAAAAATTATTATTCGATCCTGCTCAATTATTAAAAAATGATCGTGATATCGATATAGAGCGCGGAGAGAAGCAAGAATTAAAAATCGTTGCTGTTGATGCTGCAGTTGGAGGCAGAGTCCAAATACAAAATGGCTTAATCAGCTTTTTACCCGATGCGAATTACAACGGATTAGCAAGCTTTCGATACACGGTTGAAGATGGTGCTGGTGGCTTAGCTCAAGGCAAAGTGGATGTCACTGTCAAGCCTGTCAATGATGCACCCTCATTACCTCAAAAAAGATTCATAGCTATCGAAGATACAGCACTTACTATTTCACGATCCCAAATCTTAGATGGGATTACTGATGTTGATACTCCCGTTAATCAACTCAGTTTACAAAGTATAGGCAAGGTGAATGGTGGCAGCATCACACAAGAAGGTGAGCATTTCATTTTTAATCCTGACCATGATTTTTCTGGTATCGCAAGTTTTGAATATACAGTCACAGATAACGAGGGTGGTGTCAGCACGGGAGTTGCAGCGATTGACATTAACAATGTCAATGATGCGCCTGTCTTTATAGGTCAAAGTCAGACGAAATTAGAAGCTGAAGAAGATCAGGAAGTGAGGATTAGCGAATCCGCAATCACAACTATGTTTTGGGATGCAGATGGTGATAATTTAAAAATAGATATCACTTCTTTAAAAGCTTTGGCCTCAACAGATAGTGTACGTTATGACGCACAGCGCAATGAAATTGTTTTTAAAGCAGGACAAAACTTACATGGCGAAAGACAAATTCAGTTTGCTGTCACCGATGGTCAGTTAACCTCAACACTACAAACACTGAGCATTAACTTAAAAGCAGTCAATGATGCGCCGATTGTAAAAGCAGTAGGCTTTCAAATGCTGGAAGATGGCGGCGAAACGAATCCTTATCAAACTTCATGGTCTTATCTTTCGCATCAACTGTTAATGTCAGGAGCAAGCGACCCTGAAGGTGATGCAATAAAAATATCAGCAGTCACTGCAGCACGAACCGTAGGCGATGGCGTTTCTCAAACCGTGAAGATTTTTAATGATGCGCAGTATCAGCGCATAGGCATCATGGCGCCTTTGAATTACAACGGTGCGATCGAATTTGAATTCACTGTGAGTGACGATAAGGGTCTTTCAACCACACAAAAAGCCTATGGCATGGTGGTCGCAGTGAATGACACACCCACTATCACAGCGCAACGTACTCTTTTCACCAGTCGAGGTTGGTTTTTCATAAAATTTAATACAGAGGTTTGGCAAATCAATTCATGGGATCCTGATAGTAATCAAACCACAAAAATTACTATCGAGCGCAACCCACTGCTAGGTAGTGTCAGTCTAGGAAATTCTCTTAGCTCGCCCTCTGCAGATGGTGGACAATTAACCGTCGCAGAACTCAATACATTTAGTGGGACGGGTGGTGGCACATCGACAGTCGGCGCATTGTTGAGTGCTACAGATACAGCAGGCGCTAAATCCCTTTTAAATATTAACTTTATTGGTCGATTTGCAATTGATCCTATCGTGATCGATTTTGATCAAGATGGTTTGGAGTTTATTAATATCGCAGATAGTCAGGTCAAATTTGATAGTGAAGGCGATGGAAAATTACGTCGCATGGCATGGATCAAAGGCACTGAAGGCATACTTGCATGGGACATTGATAAAAATGGTGTCATCAATCGACTTGATGAAATTAATTTTTGGTCACACGTGAAAGCAGGTAAAGAAGGCATGAGTGATCTTCAATCACTACAACATAGTGAATTTGATGAAAACCAAGATGGTGTATTCAATGCCAGTGACACTAAATGGTCAGAGTTTCGTATCTGGCGTGATCTCAATAGTAATGGCGTCAGTGAAGATGGTGAACTACAAACCATGCAAGAAGCTGGCATTAAAAATCTCTACTTAAATGCCAATGTACTGAATCGCTCTGAGGGGCCAGATGTTCGTGTGCGAGGTATTACCCGAGTAGAAATGACAGATGGTCGATTTCTACAAGCAGCCGATGTATGGCTCAATTCAGAAACAGATGAAGGTGTAGCACAGCCAACAACAACAGAAGCAGAAAAACAAGCTAGTTTAATGGGTGCTGATCAATTAGAGCAATTACTGAAACAGTTAGCTGCAACGCCAGTGGGAGTAAACCGAGCACCTATTTTATTCGGCTATATTCCTACGCAATATGCCGATGAAGCCCAGACCTTTACCCTAGACATTGCTCCAAATATGTTTCTCGATCCTGATGTTGGCGATAAGCTCAGCTATCAGGCACGACTAGCGGATGGATCCCCTCTTCCTGCTTGGCTGCATTTTGATGCAGAACGACTGCAATTAAGCGGCAAAGCAGATGAGAAAGACTGTGGCACTTTACAAATCGTGATTGAAGCAACGGATGGATCAAACCAGAGTACTAGTACTGTATTTAATCTGATCACCACACAATTTAATCGCGCCCCTATATTAGGCCAAGCTCTAGAAATGATAGGTTGGAAAGTCAATGAAGAAAATATCTATAAGATTCCTGAGAATCTTTTCAAAGACAGTAATCCAGATGACAGGCTGACCATCAATGTGACCTTAGCTGATGGATCTGCCCTTCCAAGCTGGCTAATTTTTAATAGACAGACTTTAAGTCTAAATGGAAATCCAACAGCAGAGCAACTCCGAACACCTATCAATTTAAAATTTACAGCCACTGATCTAGGTGGCTTAAGCATCGCTACAGCAACCACCTTAACGGCTTTCCGTATAGGCACCTCAGGTGATGATATTTTAATTGGGTCGGATTATTCAGAGATGATCTGGGGTGAAGCAGGTAACGATCTCTTAAATGGCAAAGGTGGCAGAGATCTTTTAGTGGGAGGTCTAGGTGATGATATTTATGAAGCTGATATTTATGACACCTTAGTCGAAAGAGCTGGCGAAGGAAATGACACTGTACGTATTGATTATCATATTACCCTTCCGCTTTCATTTGAAAATGCAGAATTACAAGGAACGGCAGCATGGAATGCAACTGGTAATGCAGGTGATAATCGTCTGACTGGAAATAAAGGCAATAACATTCTGGCCGGATTGGCGGGTAACGATAGATTGGATGGTAAAGGTGGCAACGATATCCTGTTAGGTGGCACAGGTAGCGATGTGTATATCTTAGACAGACAATCTGACCATGATGAAATTACTGAAGAGCGTGGCAGTGACAATGATAGAAATATCATTCAACTTGGCGAAGGCATCACACTCGCTGATCTCATTTTCACACGCAATCTCACTACCTTAGCTATCGCAATTGCGCCTAATAGCAAAGATCCTAATGCTAAAACTAGCGATGTCTATATCAATAATTTCTACAATAAAGATGGCTGGAAACCCATACAAGCTATACGTTTTGCGAATGGTGAAGAAATCACTGATTTAGATAAGCTTGATCCTAGTTATCGTGCCATGTTAACTGAACAAGCTGATGCCATCATAGGAAGCAGACTGGGCAATAATATTTTATATGGCTTGGGCGGCGATGACATATTAATTGGTCAGTATGGTAATGACCAATTGTATGGTGGTGCAGATAATGATCGCTTAGAGGGTGGTGCAGGTGATGATTTATTAGATGGTGGCGCTGGTGATGATATTTATGTATTTGGCTCTGGATGGGGCAATGATCGCATCATAGGCAGACACAATGGCAATGAAAAAGATGTGATTGAATTTAAGTCTGGGATCTTAGCAACCGATATAAAACTAAGCCGTGATTTATATGCATTAATGATTACGCAAAATGGCACAAATAATAAGATTGTCGTACAAGATTTCTATGCTAAAGACAAAGCTGAAAACTCTAGCGTTGCAATTCATGAAATCCGATTTGCGAATGGCGAAACATGGAATGATCTTCATCTTAGAGAGATTCGATATCAAGGCTCACTAACAAATAATACTGAAATTTTACAATTGAGTGAATTGGATGATGCAATTAGTGCTCTCGCTGGCGATGATGAAATTTACGGACTCGGTGGTAACGACATCATCTTAGGTGATGTAGGGAATGATAAATTATTTGGCGATGATGGCAATGATCAGATCGATGGTGGAATTGGCAATGACACTGTCAGCGGTGGCAATGGCGACGATGCACTTTATGGCAATATGGGTAATGACAAAATCAATGGCGATGCTGGTGACGATTCATTAGTCGGTAGCTATGGTGATGATGTTTTATCGGGTGGTGAAGGCAATGATTTAATCCAAGGTGGATCGGATCATGACAAACTCTATGGCGGACTAGGTAATGATAATTTATATGGCAATGACGGTAATGATGTGCTGTATGGTGAATCAGGTAACGATAGACTCAGCGGTGGTTTAGGCGATGACCAACTTTATGGCGATGAAGGTAGTGACCTACTCGATGGTGGTGCCGGTAACGACCTACTCTCGGGTGGATTAGGTGATGATGTATATCGATTCTATGAAGGTGCTGGCAATGACATCATCGTTGATACTGGCGGTCTAGACACCATCGTTTTTGATGGCATTACCGACCCTAGCAAATTAAATTATCAGCGCGTGGGAAATGATTTACGCGCCAGCTTTAAAACAAGTTCTGACAGCATTACGATACAAAATTTCTTCCTTGCCAATGGCAGCTTAAATACATCTGCCGCAGTTGATAATTTTAGACTTGCGAATGGACTCACTATGTCTGCCAGCAGTCTAGTCAATGCGATGGCAAGTGCTCCTCGATAAATCTAATTAAATCAACCATTTATTTTTAAACCATAACTGACCTATCCATCTCCCCATAATGGATAGATCAGATATCGGTTTGGGTTGGCTAGTCTTTTTTAATTGACCTATTTCACATGCAACCAAGTCATGAAACAACCATGCGTTCTATTGGCATGGATGAACCCACTACAGAAAAAAATAAATCAGATTCAACAGCGACTTCAAATAGTGGACTTACTTGTTTAGTTTTAATCGCACGTTTACATGATATCTCGGCAGAACCTGCTCAGTTATTACATGAGTTTGGCGAAGTTGATGGCAGCTTCACAATTTCATCTATTTTGCATGCAGCGAAAAAATTAGGCCTATCTGCTGAATGCAAACGTGCTCAACCAGATCGCTTAGATAAGCTCGCATTGCCCGCAATTTGTTTCGGAACGAATGGTGAATTTTTTATTCTAGGCCGCATTGAAAAAAATGATGAAGCCACTCGTCTACTCATTCATGAACAACATCAACCCCAGCCTAGATGGATAGATGTCCCTACCTTCACACAGCTGTGTGCAAATGAATTAATTTTATTCGCCTCGCGCGCTTCTATTGCAGGTGAATTGACCCGTTTTGATTTTAGCTGGTTCATACCAGCGATAGTTAAATATCGCCACTTACTGTCTGAGGTCTTGCTAGTCTCAATTGTGTTACAGCTATTTGGTTTAGTCACGCCCTTATTTTTTCAAGTTGTCATGGATAAGGTCTTAGTCCATAGAGGCTTTAATACGCTAGATGTTATCGCTATTGGATTATTCATCGCTAGCATTTTTGAAGTAACGCTAAGTGGTTTACGATCTTATATTTTTTCTCATACTTGTTGTCGTATTGATGTGGAGCTAGGTGCACGCTTATTTAAGCATCTACTTGCGCTACCCCTGCCGTGGTTTCAAGCTCGCCGCGCAGGTGATTCAGTGGCACGGATGCGAGAGTTGGAACAGATACGGAGTTTTTTAACGGGGAATGGTATTACGCTAGTTTTAGATTTACTGTTTTCAGTGATTTTTTTAGCAGTCATGCTGATCTATAGTGTGCAATTAACACTGATCGTATTTTTTTCTTTGCCTTGTTATCTTTTGCTGTCAATTATTGCGACTCCAATTTTAAGAAACCGATTGGATGAACAATTTAAACGTGGAGCAGAAAATCAAGCATTTTTAGTCGAGACTGTGACATCGATAGACACCGTCAAGTCGATGGCCGTGGAACCACGTTGGACGAAGAAATGGGAAAAACAACTTGCTGCTTACATACAAGCCGCCTTTAAAGCGAGCACGACTGGCAATATTGCTAGCTGTGGTGTGGCAGTCATAGGAAAAATTGTTACCGTCTTAACTATGTGGCTAGGCGCAAAACTTGTAATCGATGGCGAACTCAGTGTGGGACAGCTTATTGCATTCAACATGCTAGCTAGTCATGTGGCTATGCCCGTCATGCGCTTAGCACAAATGTGGTCGGATTTTCAGCAAGTAGGCGTATCAGTCGCTCGGCTAGGTGAAATATTAAATACAGATCGTGAATCATCCCAGCATGGACTTGCACTACCAACCATCAAAGGACATATCCATTTCGATCAAGTGAGTTTTCGTTACCGTTCTGAGGGGAACAATACACTGTCAGATATCAATTTACAGATTCAAGCAGGAGAAGTCATAGGTATAGTCGGTCGATCAGGTTCAGGCAAAAGCACCCTCACGCGTTTATTACAGCGCCTACATATAGCTCAACAAGGCCGCATACTGGTTGATGGCATCGATCTAGCCGTGATTGATCCCGCTTCGCTACGCAGGCAAATCGGTGTTGTGCTTCAGGAGAGTCAATTATTCAATGGCTCCATTCGTGAAAATATTGCTCTTGCTGATCCTGGTGCAGCATTAGAAAAAATTATTCATATCGCCAAATTAGCTGGCGCACATCAGTTCATTACCGAGCTTTCTGAAGGATACGAAACCATCATCGGTGAAAATGGATGTGGTTTGTCTGGCGGACAAAAACAAAGAATCGCTATTGCTCGTGCTTTGATGCGCGACCCAAGAATTCTGATTTTTGATGAAGCCACTAGTGCTCTTGATTATGAATCAGAGCGATTAATCCAATTGAATATGACAGCGATTTGCAAACGACGTACCGTCATTATTATTGCCCATAGATTGACTGCTGTTCGTCATGCCCACCGCATCATCGTTGTAGAACAAGGTCGAATAGCAGAACAAGGTCGACATTCTGATCTTGTTAACAAAGAAAATGGACTCTACTCTCGGCTATTTAAAATGCAGCAAGCATCATGATAAAAATACGTTTATGGATTGATTCTATTCATAGTCTCATTGACCGTCACGTTGTATTGTGGCGTAAAGCATGGTCACTGCGCCATCAGCTAGACGGCGAAAAATATCAACGCAATGAAACACCCTTTCTTGCTAGTGCACTGGCGTTAGAAAAAACACCTGTCTCACCTGCACCACGGTTTACTGCATGGCTCATTATGGCTTTATGTTTGATTAGCTTATGCTGGGCTTATTTTGGCAAAGTGGATATTGTAGCTACTGCTGCTGGAAAAATTGTAGCGAGTGGTCACACTAAAACCTTACAAGCACTAGAGACCAGTCGCGTACAGACTATTCTTGTCCATGAAGGTGATAGCGTGAAAAAGGGCCAACTCTTAATTGAACTTGATGCCACTATAGCCGCAGCAGACACACAACGCTATGCACATGATCTAGTGGTGGCGCGATTACAGATTCTTCGAGCGAAAGCACTATTAACGGCTCTGAATACCAACCTTACTCCTATCATTCATCGTGAATTGAATATCCCTTTTGAGAATTGGCAAGAAGCACAAGACCAAGTACGAGGATTATTTCAGGAATACCAAGCTCGTAAAAACCGCATTCATTCCGATCTTGAAAAACATCAAGCAGAGCTCAATACAATCGAAGAAGCCATACGTAAGATAAATCACACATTGCCTTATGCACAAAAACGTGCTCAGGATTTTAAAGATTTAAGTGATAAAAATTTTGTGTCACACCATGCCTGGATGGAAAAAGATCAAATCCGCTTAGAGCAAGAAGCTGATCTTGTAATGCAACATAGCCGTAGTCAAGAAATGAAAGCAGCTCTCAAAGAAACGCAAGCACAGCTAGAGAGCTTGACTGCAGAACTCAGACGGCAAATGCTAGATGCAATATCGGAAGGAACACAAAAATTCGTAATCCTTCGACAAGAATTAGTCAAAACTACATCACGTCAGCATCTCATGCAGCTCAGAGCGCCAATAGATGGAACAGTACAACAACTCGTAGTCAATACCATAGGTGGAGTCGTCACACCTGCTCAACCGTTGATGCTGATCGTACCCGATCATCATCCGATTGAAATTGAAGCACTCTTAGAAAATAAAGATATTGGTTTTGTTAAAAAAGATCAGGATGCTGAAATAAAAATAGAAACCTTTCCTTACACGCGTTACGGCACAATTAAAGCAAAAGTAGCTCACATCTCTCAAGATGCCATCAACGATGAAAAACGTGGCCTTACTTATTTGGTTCATATACAACCGGAGCGGAATAAGATTCAAGTAGATGAAAAATCTGTAGCTCTGTCACCAGGTATGGTGGTTTCTGTTGAAATTAAAACTGGCAGTCGCAGAGTAATAGAATACTTTTTAAACCCACTCATGCAATATGCAAATGAAAGTCTAAGAGAGCGCTAACTTAATCAAAGTCTATTAGATTTAAAACTACCATAAACCCATAGGCCATCTTTTTTAGGTTTTTTATCGGCATAGGTTTCAACACCTTGGCCGTGTTTTTCACCATTCACGAATTCACCTTTGTATTTATCGCCATTAACATATAAATACACGCCCTCACCATGAGGGCGGCCATTTTCAATTTGGCCTTTATATTTATTACCACTTGTAAAAATCATTACACCTACACCGACTAGCTGGTCTTGCTCGAAGTCGCCGCTATACACATCGCCATTAGCAAAGGTGAATGTGCCTTTACCATGCTGTCTATTTTGTTCATAACGACCGGAGTATCTATCACCATTAGCGTAATAGTACGTTCCATTTCCATGGTACTCGCCATCGATGAACTTACCTTCATAGCGATCACCATTGGCGAAGGTTAAAACACCATGTCCGTGATAGGAATTATCTCTAAATTCTCCAACATATTTATCACCATTGAAAAATTCTAGAGTACCAACCCCAAAAAATTGACCATCTTGTATTTCGCCTGTATAGCGGTCACCGTTTGGAAGTCTAATGGATGCCATAATTAATCTTTAATCTTTAATAGAAATGTTCTTTTTTAATTCTTTTCTGTGATGCGGGATGAGAGAGTAATTGTTTTTCAGACCTTATCGGCCGTCGCACTAACTCTCCTAAGCAATTAGGACACTTACCTAACAGTTTATTTTCAACGCAATCTTCACAAAATGTACATTCAAATGAACAGATAAAAGCATTCTTTGCACTCGGAGGAAGATCCACATCACAGCATTCACAATTTGGTCTAATTTGCAGCATATAACTCTATATAGAATAAATGAATCAAATCTTAAAAATTAAAATGAAATTTGTATACTCAATATTGTTGGTTTAGTCATTACTTCAAATTTTATCTAAGCCAGAAAAAAATTCGCTCATATAAAAAAACACTTCTTTATTGAACCCAATAAAAATTTATCGAGCTACTGAAATTCTTAAATGCTTAATGACTCTCTAGTAGAAATTTTCTCGCATAGTTAACCAATCAAATTAAGCACGCTGACTACGGGCTAATTTTCATAAGATTCAATTGAGAGACTGCCAAATAATAAATATTCGGACATAAAAAAATATACAAAAAGTTAATAAATAGATACTGAAAAATCTAAAGTTTTATAGCTACAATCCGATACAGACGATTGTATACGAAAGTATTATTTATAGAGCTGATTATTTATCTTTTTGATATCCAAATGAACCGTTCGAATAAATTTATTATTTTATTAATAATAAATTTAACCCTCTCATTGTTAGGAATGATGTGCAATAGTGCGCAGGCTGCACCCTGCTCGGCAACAACGTCACCTTATGCATTGAATTGTGATTTTTCTGGCATCACTTTTACTGGAGGAGCATTAGTAGTTAATTCTGGCGTTAATTTAACGGGCTCAAACAACCCTCTAACCATAAAAAGTAATTTTGATAATCAGGGGATTATCATACGTAGCGATCAAAATCCTAATTCCACTACCGCTTCACCTTCTATTAGTATTAACGCAGCAACAATAAATACTTTTAACAATTCTAAAACCATAACCGGAAATGAAGCCATTTGGAATAATAATTTATCAACAATCAACGTACTTACAAATACTGGATCAATTAATGGTGGGATCAATACAAACACTGGATTAGCTAATCCTGGCATCAATAATGACAGGTCCACTAACGAAGGTTTTCGTTTTTTGTTAATGCAATCTAATACGCCAGCTGCTCAAGCAGCTCTGATGGCAGATTTAACATTTTTACCTAGTAAAATAAAATAATTAAATAATCTGCAAGGTGGTTCTAGTCCCTTAATTTATACAGGCCAGTTACCTGAAAAATACAACATCATTATCAATAGCCCATCTAACTACGGCAAATTAGTTGTCACCAACAGCTTAGCAAACACACCTAGTATAGGCGAAACAGAATTCGGTATTCATTCGAGTTCTACTGTTGAGAATGGAACATATACTTCTGTATTAACTGGATTAAAAGCTCCAGGTAATGATAAAACATTTTCCCCGGTACTAAAAAAAACATCTGGAACATTTGGTGTTGGTAATTGGTTATTACAAAATCCATCTGGTAGTACCACTACGTGGGACTTAATTCTGAGTGGCTTCCCAGTTATTATCCTAGGCCCTTCTGTTGCTGATACTCAGCAGTCTTTAGTGAATGTCGCAGGCGGACTAAAAAACACAGTGATTCAACAAAATACTGTTGTAAGTAATAGTTTGAATTATGACTGCGTTGTATTTGATAAGAAAAATGCTTGTGTATCCGTCTCTTCAAGAAACACGTCATCCTCTGCTGATAGTAATTTGAATGATACTAGTGGCGTGATAGTAGGAGCAATTCGACCGCATCCTAAGTTACGCGTTGGTCTTTATGTTGATCAAAATTCTCAGTCTAATCCACAAGGCAATGCAATTACGATATCCAACAATAAACCACTAGTTGGTTTTTTTGCTGTTTGGAACCAGAATGCAGATGACTCAGGAATTCAAATTAAATTATCTGCAGCTAACGGACAAAAAGACACAAGAATTACTCGCCCCATTATAGGTACATCTGAAGCAGGTTCAGGTTCTACGCAACTCACTTCCCAAGGTATACAGATCACGGCTAAATATGGTTTCGTTGTGAAGAAGAAGGGTTTGATTCGACCTTATCTGGGTATGCGCTTTACTGAAAATAATGTAGGTAAATATACAGAAGCAAGCTCTAGTTCTGTGACTGCACCGCTTAGCTATGCAGGCATTTATACCAATGCCACTACTGCATTAGCAGGCGTAGAGTTTTCATATAAATTTAATCCGAAATTTACTTTGTTTGCGAGTGCGAATCTTGAGAGTGATACGAACGTAACCAATGGCGTTATTTCAGCAACTGGCGTGAGTGGATTAACTCCAATCAATCTCAACTCTAATCCAGCTAAGACTAGAAGATCAGCTATTGCAGGCGCATATTACGATGTCGCTGAAAATCAGCGCATAGGTTTATTGGGAATTTATAGACAAGAGCCGTCTCAATCAGAGTCATCCACGACTGCAGTAGCAACTTACCATATCGGTATGTAAAACTGGCCTGACTTTCCTCTTGAAATAACTAGTTCACGCAATACATCGTCGATTAATCTACCAATAAGAGGATGCCGTTGAAGCAGCATGATTGCTTCTTCAATCAATTCAATCGTTGCTAATGCAGCAGATGGATTTAACTCAAATAAAAAATCTGTCAGCCTAAACAAATCATCGACTGCTTGCTGCGCATAGACAATCTTTACCAAGATTTTATCTTAAGGGAATTTTTTTTGATGCCATTAATTCGATCACGAATATGCTGATGAACATCTTTTACATCATAAGCCTTACCAGTTTTTATGGCCTGCTTTCTCGCTGCATTTCCTTGAGCTAAGAATGTACTGCGAAGTTCCGCATTATGCGTTGCATGCTTAATCGCTTCGACCATAAAAGCATGAGGACTCATCCCCAAAGCCGTTGCTGCATTGGTCGCTTTTTCTTTGAGTTCATCTGATAATTTGAGAGATGTTGTTGCCATACTGTCCTCGACTGCAGCCATATGGGGTGTTACTTAGGTAGTACCCAATTTAACCTACAGAAGAAATGGCGTCAATAACAGACTAGCAAGGAACCCATGTGTTCGTTACGAGTAATTGAAAACTGGCCTGCCCAACAGGAGTCGAACCTGTGACCTACGGCTTAGAAGGCCGTTGCTCTATCCAGCTGAGCTATGGGCAGTACGTGAAGTGAATGAAACGATGAGGTCTTGCTAAATGAAAAACGGGCTGTCAATGACAGCCCGCTCTTTTTTCTGGTCGGAGTACA
>JAIXOW010000092.1 GCA_027486615.1 Oxalobacteraceae bacterium
CTTAATATCATTAAAAACAGACATTAATGCGTCGTATGTTTCCGTTCCTCCCATGTCGGCATCTGTTTGAGAAATTTTCTTTGAAAATTCTTTAATATAAGTTGGAGTACATTTTTGCATTTTTCGATAAGTATGCTGAACTTTATCGCCGAATTTACTGTATGAGATTGCATCTTGGTCACCCAGCTCTTGAAGCACCTGATGAAGCGCTCGTCTTGCAGAGCTAATACTATCGCCTGCCATGGATCCAGAGCAGTCCACTAATATTTTTAATGCTAATGGTTTATGTTCGATAGTTTCAAACTTAGGGCAAAAACTCGCGATGACGCTATATTGATCGCCATCTTTTGCGCACACAGCCGTTGATTGTGTTTTAAGACCACTCAAATTCAAAACAAAATCTCTGTCCATAAAGCCACCGCGATCAAGACTTATGAAATGATTTGAATCATCAAGCTTAGTTGTGATTTTATGACTTGGTGAATGTATTGATGCACCATTCAGGTCATTTTGTATTTGTAGATTAAGGGTAAATGGGTATTCAGCTAGAAGGTCATACTGCGCTGATTCATGGGGAGCTAGGCTGCCTTCTTTATGCCCATCACCAAATCGAGGGGCAATAGTGGTTGGCACCATTATGCGGATTTGATCCTGCTCAAACCTCTGAAGTTGTGCATAGCGCACCTCAATTGTTGCTTCTTCACCGTCCTTCAAGTTGCCTAAATTAGCCGTAAATAGTCCCATGCCAGATTGTTCAATCATGACAGGCATATCTCCGTCATCTATGGCTTTTTCATAGCGTTTAGTTGCCTCTTGTTTTGCTATTACAGTCGCTGCAAGTCGCTTGCCATTGATTTCAATATCCATTCCCATTAGGGAGGCACCCCATGGCAATGGGAAGGTGTAAACAGTTTCTAGATTATTTCCAGTCTGATTACGATATTTCTGTCGAATTGTCATCTGCAGCAGCAGACCTTCAAGCAGTCCATCGATATGTACTGATTGGAGAGCCATACTCTCTCCATCAATAGATTGGAGATTAGTGAATTTATTGTCGTTATCGTTATTCATTTTATTTCTCCTTAATATCTTGGTATGCCTTAAGAATGGCTCGAATGAGTGAACGTGTTTGTTCTGGACTAAGGTCTGCTTCTTCGGGTGATATTTGTAGTTCAACGCCTTCTGCAATTAGCACATGGCTTCTTACGTCGACGCTGCCCGGTTTACGTCTTCTAGTAGGTAAAGGCTCTTCACCTTCAGTGAGTACTTCTCTGATGCGCTCTAAGGAAATTCCAGACTCTGTAAGCGTCTTAATTCTCAGAAGAGTTGATAGATGCTCTGCAAGGTAGTGCGCTGCACGAGTCTCACCAATTGGACCTGAAAGTAATCCAATCTGTATGTAATAGCGCACCGTCCTTTTTGTAAGATCAGTGAGAACACAAAGCTCATCTAAGCTAAAGGTTTTGGGTATTTCCATTAATTGAATTTAATAAGTGAAGATTTATATGAACAGTAATGCTGTTTTAAATAACTGTCAATATATTGAGACCTATTAAATAGATTTTTATTGTTTATCAAAAGAACATTTACAACATATTTAATAAATCCTGTTAGTTTCAATAATTAAAACTAATTAATTAATTATTAACAATAAAATTCTCAAATTAGATTAAATACTTGTGGATTCAGGGGCTTTCATCTACATTAAAACTAATAGTTAAAATAAAACGTTTAAATAAAATGAAAAAGAAATTTCTATTGCCGTTAACTACTGTTCTTGCGGCATTGACTTCTTCGGCTGATGCATCAAAACTGCCTAAAAATCTTCATGAGTCTAGTCACATAAAAGAATCTGCTAATTCTCAAACACTGAATGTAAATAAATTCTTGGGTGATTCTTACAAGCTTTTAACAGTTCAAAGAGAAGATGAGTTACATGATTTAATACTTTATAAGAATCAAAATAGTGTAATTCTTGCCGGACATCATTCTCACAGATCTCACTCTTCACATAGATCACATTATTCAAGTCGTTAGTAATTAAGGTACAAAAAAAATTGTAGATTTTTAAATTAAAAAAAGAGGTAAAGCCATGGGAACAGAAAAGAAATTCTTGATACCAGTTGCAGTTGCTTTGTCGGCTATTACTGGATCATCTGATGCGATTGAATCAAAAAAAACTGAGGCAATAGATACTTATCAAGAAAATGTTTTGGTAAAAACTCTTAAGAACGAATTAGTAAAAGGCGATAGCCTAGCTACTTATTCAATCGGCGCTGAACTTCATGGCCTGATTCTTCGTAAAAATGCTGATGGCGTAATGCTGGCAGAGCATTATTCTCACAGATCTCACTCATCACATAGATCACATTATTCCAGCCGATAAAGAAAAATTCTTTGTGAAGACGCTAAAGTTTGATAAAAACGTCTATAGACTTATCGCATTAAAAAAAGCTTCATATAAGTTTATAGATAAAATTTCAGTAAATATTAGAGATGAAGTTAATCATCACTTAGTGGACGTTGTTTTTACTAAGGATTTATCAGATGATGCTAAAGAACATCTTTTGAATGAATTACTAAAAGAAGCACTAGATCAAGACTTAAGAGAGACAATCAAAAAAGAAACAGAGGCATATAGAAACGTCATTCTTGCACATGCCTTCGCAAAAACATCACTTATAAAAAATGAGTAAATTTCAGCCAATTACTTTCTATACAAAGAAGGCTGATAAATCGTATTCCTTTCTCCCATTCAAATTTTTACGGTTTTCTGTTGATCGTGTTCTCCTAACTAATATGGTAGGGGAGCATATATTACTTTCAACTGAGGAATTTGATCATTTTGCCTCTCGCCAGCTTATAGAAGACAATCGTGCATATAAAAACTTGAGATCAAAACATTTCCTACTTGATCAGAGTAATGGGATTGCTGTCGATCTACTTGCCCTAAAGTTTAGAACTAAATTCTCTCGATTAAGCGACTTTACTGCGCTGCATATTTTTGTTGTATCGCTAAGGTGTGAGCATAGTTGTCCATATTGCCAAGTCTCTAGGCAGTCTGAAGATAGGCAGAAATATGACATGACAGAGGAAATTGCTGATAAATCTTTAGAAATGGTTTTTAAATCTCCTTCGCCAGCAATAAAAATTGAATTTCAGGGTGGAGAGCCATTATTAAATTTTGAAATTATTAAACATATTGTTTCAAAGGCAAAAATATTGAATCAAGAGCATCATAAGCATCTTGATTTTGTGATAGCTACCAATCTCGCGGTGGTAAATCAAGAAATACTTGAGTTTTGTAAAGATAACAAAGTACATATTTCTACATCTTTAGATGGTCCGAGTGACCTTCATAATAAAAATAGACCTCGAAAGGGTCATGATAGTTATGAACGAGCGATTGAGGGCATTCATCTTGCGCGCGATATTCTTGGTAAAGATCAAGTTTCAGCTTTAATGACAACCACTGAGTCAAGTTTAAATCGAGTAAAGGAAATTATTGACGAATACATTAAAAATGAATTTGATGGAATATTCTTACGACATTTGTCTCCATATGGATTTGCGATAAAAACAAAAAGCTATGCTTCTTATAGTACGGAAAAATGGTTGGAATTTTATAAAGAAGGGCTTGAATATATTATTGATTTAAATCGTAATGGAATCGAATTTCAGGAATTTTATGCTTCAACAGTTTTGAAAAAAATTCTTACTAGTGAAGAGACTGGATTTGTAGATTTAATGAGTCCTGCTGGAATCGGCATTGCCGCTATAGTCTACAACTATGACGGAACAGTGCATCCATCTGATGAAAGTAGGATGTTGGCTGAGATGGGGGATGAGAAATTTAAATTAGGAAATGTCTTAGAAAATACTTACGAAGAAATTTTCACTTCTGATGCATTGTTAGAGCCACTAGAAGACTCCTTTGCACCAAGTAACCCAATGTGCTCCGACTGTGCCTATGAAATGTACTGTGGATCCGAACCGGTATATCACTACGCAATTCACAAAGATTTTGTCGGACGTAAACCTGAAAGTTCGTTTTGTAAAAGGAATATGTCAATTTTTGAATATCTTATAGAGCGCATGGAAAATGATCAATATATAAAAAAAAAAAAAAAAAAATGGGC
>JAIXOW010000380.1 GCA_027486615.1 Oxalobacteraceae bacterium
TAGCGGGTGCGAGTTCAGGAATGTTCATCACGCAATCACTAACGCCAGAACAAATTGATCAATGGGGATGGCGCTTACCTTTTTTAATAGGTTTATTGATAGGTCCTGTAGGTTTATATATACGTCGTCATTTAGAAGAAACGGAAGTATTTCAAGAAGCGCATGCATCAGTTGAAGACAAGACGACCCTAGGTGCTGTGTTCCAGATTCATAGACGTGCTGTGTTTGCTGCGTTTGGTCTCGTTTTATCCAACACCATCATGTATTACGTGGTCTTGATTTATATGCCAACTTACGCAAAAACACAGTTAGGCATTGCACTCGGTCAGGCGTTTGTTGCACAGGTAGCGGGTTTGCTATGTCTAACGGTATTAACACCCGTGTTTGGTATGTTGTCTGATCGTGTAGGACGACGTCCAATTTTAATTACAGCTTGTGTTCTTTATTTTGTTTTGCCTTATCCACTGTTTGCTTGGTTACAAGCTGATCCTGTTTTATGGCGTTTAACAGTGATGCAAATAGCTTTGTGTAGTGCGATTGCGGTGGGTTTTGGTCCGATATCTACTGCATTGGCTGAACAATTTCCTGTTCATGTACGATCAACTGGTTTAGCACTGGCCTATAACTTTGCTGTGATGCTATTTGGTGGTTTTGCGCAGTTGATTGTGACATGGTTAATCAAAACAACCGGATCCCCAATAGCTCCCGCTTACTATGTGATGTTTGGTGCTGTGGCTGGTTTGTCAGCTGCCTTCTTTTTGGTAGATAGATATCAAGATAAGGTTTTACATTAGTACTGACTTTTAAATAATTAATTTTTTCATTTATTCAAAGGCTGTTTATATGTCTGTCAATAAGCACACTGCACCTAGTGCACAAGATCAGTTTGATGATGCCACTTCACGTCAATTAGAAGCGGTCTATCTCACACCAGATGTGGTTGAGCAGCGTGAAAAAATTATGACGTTGTTAGCAGTGCGTTCAGGAGAAAAAGCTCTAGACATAGGTTGTGGTCCTGGTTTAACTACACTGGCATTGGCACAAGCTACGGGCGCAAGTGGTGAGGTGTCAGGTGTGGATATTGCTGAGCCTATGTTGGCGATTGCACGCAAGCGTTGTGCAGTTTATGCCAATGTGCGTTTTACTACAGCCGATGTCACTGCATTGCCCTATGAAGATGATTCTTTTGATATTGCGTTAGCTACGCAGGTATATGAATATGTAGAACAAGTCGATCAAGCTTTAAAAGAACTAGCGCGTGTGGTTAAACCGGGTGGACGTGTATTAATTGTTGATACCGATTGGGAATCAGCGGTATGGGCGAGTCAGGATGATGTGCGTATGCGTAAAGTGATCGAAACATGGAATACGCATATTCCGCATCCACAGTTACCACGTGATTTGAAATTACGTATGCAGCAAGCAGGTTTTAAAGAGGTGCGGGTTGAAGTTGTACCGCTAGTAAACACAAGCTATGACGCACAGACGTACAGCGTAGGTATGATGACTATGCTCGGTAATTTTGCGATTGGTCGCAATGGGATCACAGAGCAAGATGTAACTGAGTGGAAGGCTGATGCTCGCTTAATGGGCGAGCAACAGCGTTATTTCTTTAGTTTGAATCGCTATGTGTTTTTAGGCGAAAAATAATAATATTCAATTAAAATTTTTACGCGCTAAAAAGTCGCCGATTATTTTTCACTGAAATTGAATAGAAAAATGGTTCAAATTCTTTTTCATTAAATCCAAAAGAATGCATGAACTTCTCGAATAGTTCAATCTCTTGAACTAGAGTTTCATCATTAGATAGAATTGCATCATAAAGATTAACTAATAAAGAAAGCTTTTGCTCTTTGTCGAGAATTTCATTACAGAATTGTATAAATTCTTCAGGCGTATGAAACTTTGTATATCGTGTAGCAACCTCTAATAATCCACGATCATCTTTTACTGCATTGACTAAGCGTTTAATTTCATCAGGTTCGATTTTTCCATCAGCATTAATGAGATAAATCATCGAAGCCGCAAAAGCAATTTTTGGTGTGAGCTTGGGAGCTTCACCAAAATATTCAGTTAATGCTGCTCCACATTGATTACAGTGCTTAGCCTCAGCACTATGACCTTCAGTCGTACAGCTATGACATGTTCTCGTCGTAGACTCAGTAAGCGTTTTTTTGACTGCATGTTGTGCAATCATTTCAGCGGAAACGATGCCAGTTGGTACAGCCAAAATTCCCCAACCAAACATCATCATTAAAGATGCAATGAAACGACCAATATCCGTCTTCGGTGTAATGTCACCAAATCCAACGGTAGTGATTGTCGATATAGCCCAATAGATTGAGGTAGGCACACTAGTAAAGCCATTGTCGGGCCCTTCTACCAAAAAAAGAATGGTTCCTAGAATGACTACCAGCGTCATAATAATTGAGATGAAAACGCCGATTTTTCTACGACTATCAGCCACCGCCATCACTAACCACTGGAACTCATCGACATAGCTAGACATTTTCAAAATGCGGAAAATACGTAATAACCGCAAGATACGTACATCTAACAGGACATAAGCTTCAGGGATAAATAAGGTAATGACACTGGGCAAAATCGAAATTAAATCGATGACACCTAAAAAACTTTTTGCATAACGAAGCGGATGTGGACTACAAGCTAAACGTGCAAGATATTCAACTAAAAAAATTACTGTAAATAACCAATCTGTAACTTTAAAGATAGTTATATATTCATTATGTATGCTCTGTACACTACTAAGCATTACGCTTAATAGACTAATTAAGATAGTCCATAACAGTAAAAGATCAAATGTCTTTCCTGCAGCAGTATCAGCCTCAAAGATAACGGTGTACCACTTGAGCCGCCATCCTGAGAGTGATGAATTAGAAATATTTTGAAAGTGCGCATTCATAAAAAGATGAAGTGTATTTTAATTATTAGTCATTTCATCTTTTTTAACAGGTCGATGCTGAATAAACCATCCAGCTGCAACAACCAAGATTGCACCCGCAGTTCCAGTTAAACTCAGATGCACGCCTAAATCATGAAACTTTAGTAAATCAAGCGGCAGTAGCTTGCTTGCATGCTCTTGAATGGCAATATCAGTTGAAATCATAGATCCCCCCAGATAGCCTAATAGTGCAGCTCCCATAGTGACAACTGAAGGCACGCGATTCATGATGTTTAAAATTACTGAGCTGCCCCAAATAACAATAGGGATACTGACAGCAATACCAAACGCAATTAAGATTAGTTTATGATCAGCATGCGCCTGTTCCGCTGCAGCAGCGACTGCGATCACATTATCTACGCTCATTACTAAATCAGCGATGATCACTGTTTTAATGGCGGTCATTAGTCTGTCACCGCCATCGATAGAATCATCATCTCCATTTTCATCGGTTAAGAGCTTAATGCCTATCCAAAGTAATAGCACACCGCCGACTAATTTTAAAAACGGAATATTGAGTAGGGTGACTGCGAAAGAAATCAGCGCGATGCGTAAAATAATCGCGCCGAGTGCTCCTCCGATAATGCCTTTCATGCGCATATTTTCTGGCAGATTTCTACATGCTAAAGCAATGACAATTGCGTTATCGCCACCTAAGAGAATATCAATGAGTATGATTTGACCTACTACAATCCAATTGAGATCTTGAAAAAACTCTATCATTTAAATACCTTTAATTATCTGTGCTTGATTTTGATGGAAACCACTGATCAGTTGTTTGAAAATGATTAGATGATTGAGGTTTATTACGCTCATCTTCAACTTGACGCTTGATTGCTTCTACTTGTTCAATGCTCATTCCGTACTGCAATCGCATTTGTTCTAGTTTTTTCTGTTCTTCATCGGTCACTATGCCGTCAGCCATTGCTTCACGTATTTCAGTTTCATACATAAGCTGACGACGTTCTACTTGTGTTGTGTATGCCGTGGCTACAACACCTGTAAGAATTGCAGCTAGTGCAATTGCTAAAACCTGGGTAAATACGACAAGAATAGTTCCAAAAATGGTGATAGGGTCAACATTTCCCCAGCCTGAAATAATGGTCAAAACAAACCACTTCATTGTTGCTGGAATAGAGGGAAAAATTTCAGGTTGTACGTGACCTTCGGCGATATAGATGAGTGAAGAGCACAGTAAGCATGCTATCAATAAGAGAAACATTGCCGAAGTGAAGGAATCTTTTTCAGCTTTAATAGCATCAAAAAGATCTTGCAACGCACTGTTGTAACGAGAAAGCTTAAATATTCGTAACAGTCGGAATATTCTAAGCACGCGTAAATCTAAACCTGGGAATAAGAGTTGTACATAAAAAGGCATGGTGCTGAAAAAATCAATTAAGCCATAAAAGCTAAATAGATACTCTTTTCTGCCGCGCCAAGCACCACCGTTGTTTTCATCATATTTCACGCCGTATGACCATGCTCGTAAAATATATTCAATGGTAAATATCAACACACTGATTACATCGAAAATATGAAAATAATACGCATACTCTTCGTGTAGCGAATGCACAGATTCAAGTATGATTGCTAATACATTAGCAACAACTAACAGCGCAATAAAAATTTCGCATGCTCTGCTGGATTTGTTGTAGACGGAACCTTCTAATGTTTCGTAAATTGTCCGTTTTATTTCGCGTATGCTCATTATAAAAATTGTGTAAATTTTTTATATATAAAATGCAATTTTAATAACAAAAGTTATCAAAATAAGGCTTCGCCTATTATATATCTGGCGACTAGTTCTTTTAATCTAAATTGTAGTTATTGTTTTTGTCTGAAAAGAAGTGAATCTCTGATTGCTTTTTTTATAATTTTTATACGTAGTTTTTATATTTTTATTCGAAATTTTTTGAAAATTTTTTAAAGCGCACAAATAAGTAATTCTTTACTTAACAATAAAAACGATAGGCACTGGTAATTGAGGCTTTATGTTTTGTTGGAATGGCCCTCAGAAATAAAGGTTTAGATATGCAAGCAAATCAAGTTATGACTCCAGCCTTAGTTTCTTTAAGAATGCGAGCCTATCTCTATTTTTTTAATGGAGATGGGACGGGTGCGGAGAGGTCTGGATTTTCACGTTTCATCTTCTATCTCATCTTGTTGAATTTAGTAGCATTGTTATTTGAGTCTGCACCAGGGATTAACGATGCCTATCAACATTGGTTTTATTTATTTGATATCTTTTCTATTTTTGTTTTTTCCGCAGAATATTTATTGCGCTTATATGTAGCGCCAGATACGCCAGAATTCTCTAAGTTTGCTTGGCCACGCGTACGCTATGCGACTAGCTTTTTAGGCGTGCTGGA
Source organism: Oxalobacteraceae bacterium (assembly GCA_027486615.1). Taxonomy (GTDB): domain Bacteria; phylum Pseudomonadota; class Gammaproteobacteria; order Burkholderiales; family Burkholderiaceae_D; genus Pernthalerella. The sequence continues at coordinate 5,332 of JAIXOW010000380.1, forward strand.
TCTGATTGCGATTTTGCCTTTCTTCTTAGGGCTGTTGTTGGCAGTCGATGCACGTGTCATGCGTGTATTACGTTTACTAAGAATACTAAAAGTCACCTATTTTTTATCTGCAGCGATAAAAGACTTTCGACGCCTTAATGCGGGTAGAACATTCAGACAAAAAATTCATGCCGCTTTATTCGATAGTGAGCAGGGTGGAAAGCTGTATCACGCTGTAGAGATGTTTTTGATTTTTTGGATTGTAATCTCTGTTCTATCTATCGTGTTTGAGTCTGTTGATGGTATTCGGACGCATTTTAGCCTGCATTTTTTTATACTTGATGCAGCGTCATTCGTTGTTTTTGCTACTGAATATTGTTTAAGAGTTTATGCTTACCCAGAAGAGCTTAAGACACGGAATGCTTTTCTCGCTAGAACCAAGTTTATGACGTCTTTCGGTGGCTTACTAGACCTAGTGGCCATACTCCCGTTCATGCTTGAAATGTTGCTTGGTAATTTCGTTGATTTACGTTTTTTACGTATCGTAAGAATGGTGCGCTTACTTAAACTGGGGCGCTACTCTTCTGCAAGCGACACGATGTTTGCAGTGATTAAAAAAGAGGCTCCAGTGTTGATGGCATCTTCTTTTGTTATGGGGTTATTAGTATTTATTACCGCAGCATTAGGTTACACCTTAGAGCGCGATGCACAACCAGATAAATTTGAGAATATCCCACAAGCTCTTTATTGGGCAGTCATTACATTAGCTAGTGTTGGCTATGGTGATATCTCTCCTATTACGCCAGGAGGTCGCTTAGTCACAGTGATTTTAGCTTTGGTCGGTATAGGTATATTCGCAATTCCTGCAGCAATTATGGCATCTGGTTTTACGGATCAGTTGCGTATGAATCGGGAGCAGTTAAAACTAGACTTGTTATTAGAAATTCAGGGCAAGGAGCTCAATGAGGCGAATATTGAGGCCTTTACTCAACATGCTAAAAATAAAAATTTAACCGACAGAGAAATCAGGGAGTTATTAGAGCAGTCCCAAGAGGCCAATACGGAAAATGATGTCCGTAATGAGCAGCATGACTCTCTGATTTTAGCGTCTAAAAATAATGAATATGCGTTAGCACATTACCGTATTTTATTGTCACGTTTGCAGGCTCTTGTGTCTGTTGCCGATAACAAGTACATACAACATCAATTACAGGCAGACCAGCAATCTAATGAATTAGAACGCAATATTTGGCAGGAGCTAAACAGATCTAGACCTAAAAGTGGTCAGTAAATATGAGGTGGTGTGAAGTTAATTGCATCTGTCAATAATGACAATCGGATTGAATCACTATTTAAGATAGCACTACCCAAGAATTGAGTAGTGCTAGTTTGAATTTTAAAACTTCATATTAATTTTTAATTCCCATTTCTTTTCGTGCGTCTGCCATCATCTGCATAACAACATCATCACTAAGTCTAAATTGTCTTTGCATTCTTAATAAGACATCACTCTCAGCAGCTGAAACAGCGCCATCGGCTAAAACTTGACGAATTTGAGCAGCAAAGGCAGCTTTCTTACGTGACATTTGGTTTGAAAAAGCAGAGGCCACAATACCTGTCATGATGGCAGCCATACAAACGCCTAAAAATCCAGTGATCAGAGCGATAAATTCTCCCGCTCGCGTGACAGGTTCTACATTGCCATATCCTGATGTGATAGTAATGATCGCCCAATAGATGGCAGCTGGAATAGAGGCGAAATGCTCAGGTTGTTCATGACCTTCAGCAAAATACATGAGCGAGGCAGAAACAATGGTGGCTATGACAAGAAGAAAAAGTGCGGAGCCAAAAGCCTTACGTTCAGATTTAACTGCAACAAATAAATCTTGAAGTGCAGTGTTGTAATTGGAGAGTTTAAGGATACGGAGGAGACGCAAGACGCGTAATACGCGTAGATCTAAGTAAGGGAATAAGAAATGTATATAAAAAGGGGCTGTTGCAAAAAAATCAATCAGTCCAAAAAAACTAAACATGTATTCTTTACGTCCTCGCCAAGCGCCGCCATTCTCTTTTGTATAGCGGGCGCCATAAGACCAAGCTCTTAATAGATATTCGGCAGTAAAAAACATCACACTCCAAAACTCAAACTCATGGAAAAAGTCTTTATAACTCGCATGTATATCAGGAACTGAGTCGAGGACAACTGCAGTACAGTTAGTCAGCACTACAAACGTGATAATCCATTCGACGTACTTTGAGGCGCGACTTTTTGCCGAGCCATCTAAAGTCTGCATGACGAGTTGTTGCATGGTGAGTCCTCGAAAATAAATAATTTAATACTTTTGAAACAGTTTACTACAGTAGATCAAGTAATCTGAAATGCGATTTTAAAATAAAACAGGCCGGCCATAAATGGCCAGCCTGAATTAAATCAAAATACCTAACCAGTTTAAAATCCCGTTAAGTATTAGCTCACGATACAAATATTATTTAGTGATCGATGTGATCCGATACACGTTTTTGATTTGCATCGACTTTTTCACGTAATGAAATTACGCTATCACGCATTTCGTTACCACCATCCTGCAATCCATTTAAACGCTCTTTCAATGCGTCGCCAGTTGAGAATGACTCAGCAATAATCTTGCGTGTTTCAGTTGAACTATTCTTGATACTGTTGAGTACTTCTTCGATCTCACTAACGCGGCCTTCATTACCGTGGCCAGATGATGATTCCATCATTTGAACTAGCTCTCCATCAAGCCACTGACCATTGGAGTCAGCGATTTCATCAATGTAATTAACCATTTCTTCATTTAATTCATAGAAGGTTTGTGTTACATCACCTAGTGCCTTAATAGCATCAGCCATTTTTTGGTTGATAGCTACCATTTTTCTATTCATTTTCGAACGATGCTCTAAGTACTCAACTTTGACACGGTTAGCCATCGATAATTGAAAGGCTTCTTGGTCATTGTTGGTTGGTTGTAGCAATTCAATCATCATCAAACGATTACGAAATACATCGTCAGTGGTACGCATGATTAACTCACGGTTACCAGCAGCGTTAATAAGATAGCTTTGTTGCGCATCAGTGATATTTTCTTCGATAACGCTTCGTGCTACTTGAATTTGGGCGACATTAAACTGAACAACTGCTTCAGTATCAAAAATTGCGCGCTTATTTTTCAGAATTTTGTTTTTGATTACATCACTCATGAAATTCTCCTAGTGTGAGTGTCTGTTAGTTAGGGCTGAATGTTCTATTAATACTACTTACGCGTGGCTTTCCGCTGGTAGCGTGATGCGGCTAGAGCGGGTTAGACGATTGACATAAATAAAGCCTTTGCCAGGTTGGTTAATACCAGCCTCGGTATACAGCATTTCATATATGTAATCGGCTTGGTCAGCGGACACGGTTGCATGAACGATTTCAGTTTTAGGGATTTCCGGAAGATTGCCTGCCATAGATGCTCGGCCTATAGGATTGCCTCGAACATTATAGTAATAGCATTCATTGATGCCTTTTTCACGCAGCATCTCTAACACTTTTTCGCCACCACCTTCATACAAGATGCAGGTAAGTAGACGGGTGTAATTAATGTACGGAATTTCCGGTGTGCCGTTTTGTGTTTCTTGGCTCATAGTTTTAACCTGTCGATAAGGGTTAGTCTGAGATAAGCAGGTTAGGCGGAATGTAAGTTGCCGCCTGTAGTAATGGAGTTACATAGATGTAACCCATACCTGGTGTATCTAATCTGCCTGCCAAGAAAATACGCTCGAAAATACGGTCTGTTTGGTCAACTGGAACCATGACACTAATGACTTCACGTTCCACATCAACTGCAACGCCAAGAATACCGAGGCGTTCACGAACACCAGTACCCACTCCCATATGCACGGTAGAGCCTTGCACACCAACTTCGAGTAATGAGCTGTTTATGGTATCAGCCAGACCTTTTTGAACCACACAGGTAATCAGTGCCACCTCGGTGAGATTCGTAACTTTACGCTTAGCCATGCGTTTTCCCCTTTTGCTTTTCTAATGATGTAAATGAATGATGTTGGTTCATGCTGCAGACTCCGCCTGCTTCATTTCACGTTTGACTTTCCACTGTACGTAAACACCCAACGCTAATACGACAACAATCGGTGCAATGGAAGCTGCTGCAAGAATGCCGAAACCTTCTACAGCTTTAACGGCGCCACCAAAACCAAGTCCCATAGCAAGTACGAGTGGTACGGTAACTGGACCAGTTGTTACACCAGCACTATCCCAGCCAATGTTGACGAATTCTTCTGAAGACATCATGGTGAGAATGACAGCAGCCGCATAACCAGGAATTAAGATGTAGAGTAAGTTGTAATCAAAAATCAATTTGGTTACACCCAGCATAATTCCGGTAGCAACACCAGTAGCGACTGAATACATCAGCATCGATTTCTTGAACGAGCCATTGGTCATGTTTTGAACGGTGGATCCAAGAGCATTGAGTGCAGGTTCAGCTAAAGTCGCACCGAAACCTAGTATCCAAGAAAATAAGCAGGCAATAATAACGCCCCACAAGCCGCCGTAGAGAGGGCCATAAATGCCATCTTCACCCGGCAAACGCAGGGATTCAGGAAGAGTGATCGATGTGAATGAGCCTGGAATAATGTTTCCAGCTTGTTCACCAAGTGAAGACAAACCATACTTCAGGCCTATGTTAAATAAACACATGCCGATTACAGATAAAACTAAACCGTAAACAATAATGAAAGCGTTAGGCAGTTTAGAACGCAAAATGCCGAACAATACAACCATTAAGAAAATTACGAGTGGAACGATTGCTTGTACGCCTTCTTTGATTGGTCCCATAAGGATTTGATCAAAAATAGGCACAGGTGTACCGCCAACATTACTCATCGTGGCTGATAATGCGGCATTTGCGACTTTAATTTCTTCAAAAGATACGGTCGCATTAAGGTAAGCACCAAGACCAAGCACTGCAATAACTGGGAATATAGAAGCGAGCGTAACAATACCAAAACCCGAGAGAGCGCTATCGCCCTTACCACCAGAATTTGCTACACCAATTCCTAATGCAAGAACCAGAGGAACGGTAACAGGACCAGTAGTCACTCCACCGCAATCCCAAGCTAAGCCGACAATAGCGGCTAGGTTGTTATCCATTGCACAATAAGCAGTTAGGATGGCACCCGGAATCAAGCTCAGATAAATCATGGGCTTTAGGCTCCAACCATATAAAAAGCGCATGGTTCCAAGCACTGCAGCAGCACCGACGCCTAATCCAACCAAAAGCACGGTTGCCTCTGTTCGCACCATCAACAAATAAAATAGATAGGGTGCTTTTTCTGGATCCACCAGTGCGCCCGCTAATTTTAAGGTTCCGATGGCAGGTTCAGCATAGGTCACGCCTATACCTAAAAGACCGGCAATAATCAAAACTCCAACTAAAGGTAGCTTTCGTGGAAGCGTGTTACCGATGATGTCGCCAAATGGCATGAGACCCAGTTTTAGGCCTTCCATGAAAATCATCAGACCGACCATGACCGCCATTAAGCCTGCGGTGATTTCAACTGCTCCCATTACGGAACGTTGTAGAACGA
>JAIXOW010000424.1 GCA_027486615.1 Oxalobacteraceae bacterium
GTGTACCAAGGCGCGTCTTCATTAAGCCTAGATGCTAAGGGTCGGATGTCAGTTCCGACTCGGCATCGTGACGCATTGTTGATTCAATGCGAAGGCCGCGTCACGCTCACCAAACATCCACATGGATGTCTACTCCTGTTTCCACGTCCAGTATGGGAATCACATCGTGAACAAATCGCGTCATGGCCGATGTCGGCGCGTGCATGGCAACGTATTTTTTTAGGTAATGCATCGGATGTGGAATTTGATAGTGCGGGTCGACTTTTGATTGCGCCTGAATTACGCACCGCAGTGGGATTAACACGCGATGTGATGTTACTCGGCATGGGAAGTCATTTTGAGATTTGGGATGCATCCAAACTCGATGATAGTGAAGCGCAGGCAATTGCTGAAGGCATGCCTGATGTGTTGAGTAATTTCTCTTTTTAACGGCACAGCGATGAATCAAATAACGGTGCCTGAATATACGCACCGCACTGTGCTGCTGGAGGAAGCGGTTGACGCATTAGCGATTGAAGCAGAGCGTCGTGATGGTATTTACGTCGATGGCACATTTGGCCGTGGCGGACATAGTAGAAAAATTTTGCAACGCTTATCTGAGCGGGGCCGCTTGATTGCTTTCGACAAAGATCCGCAAGCTATCGCGGTAGCAGAAGAGTTAGCGCGTGAAGATGCGCGCTTCGTGATTGTGCATGACAGCTTTGCCAGTATGACGAGTGCACTTATTGCGCGTGGTGTGCAACAGCTAGATGGCATTGTGATGGATTTGGGATTGTCATCACCACAGGTCGATGATGCGACGCGTGGTTTTAGTTTTCGGGCTGATGGTCCACTTGATATGCGTATGGATACCACACGCGGTATTTCTGCTGCTGAATGGTTAGCGACTGCAACACAAGACAACATAGAAAAGGTGATACGCGAATATGGGGAAGAACGGTTTGCTTTTCAGATTGCAAAGGCGCTTATTGCTCGCCGGGCAATCGAACCAGTTTCAGGCACACGACAGCTTGCCACGCTCGTGGCACAGGCCGTCAAGACCAGGGAAAAAGGTAAAGACCCGGCCACCAGGACTTTTCAGGCTATACGGATTTTCATCAATCAAGAGCTTGAGGAACTTGAAACAGGTTTGAATGCAGCATACGGACACTTAGCGCCGTTCGGGAGATTGGTGGTGATTAGTTTTCATTCGCTTGAAGATCGTATCGTCAAGCGGTTCATGGCATCCAAAGCCAGCGTACCGCAGCCTGATCGTCGGTTACCGATTCGTGCAGTGGATTTACCTCAACCTTATATGGAATTAATCGCGCGACTAAAACCGAATGCAGATGAAATTGCAGCTAATCCGCGCGCGCGTTCTGCAGTGATGCGCAGTGCACAGCGCCTGCCGCAAGTGGGAGCAGCATGATGAATCAGCGTCTTATTTTTCCAGTGCTCGCTTTACTCATGCTATGCGCTTTATTACTAGTGAATTCGCAATATCAAGCACGACGCTTATTCATGGAATTAGAACGAACCAATATGCGTCAGCAAGCGAATGAAATCGAGTGGGCGCAATTACAACTCGAACAATCAAATTTAGCGAAGCATGCACGGATTGATGCTATGGCGAAAAGTACCTTAGCCATGCAGCCTCCATCAGCAAGTCGTACGCAGTATTTAACCTTAGGTACGCCATGACACGTAGCACGCCATCGAGAACAGCAGCCGGCCGTGGCGTGGCATTTAGCGCTAGTCCGGTATTGGCAGTCAAGCTATCTGCATTACGCTCACGGTTAGTTTTGTTTTTTTTATTTATCGCCTTTGCCGCACTTGCAGCGCGTGCATTTTGGTTGCAAGCGATCTCTACAGATTTCTTACAAAAACAAGGTGAGTCTCGTTATGCACGTACTTTAGAAGTACCTGCAACACGCGGCAAAATCATGGATAGAAACGGCGAAGTGATGGCAACCTCATTGCCAGTGCGTGCCATTGAAGCTTCACCCGATGATGTACAGGCAAGTAAAGAACAACTACAAGAGCTTGCAACATTACTCGGCATTGGTTATGCCGATTTAAAAAAGAAACTTGATTCAGATCGTAACTTTGTTTATCTCAAACGACAGGTAGATCCCGAGTTAGCAAAACGTATTCTCGATTTAAATATTCCTGGTATACGCACGAGTAAAGAATATAAACGCTCCTATCCAGCAGGTCCTGCTGCAGCGCATGTATTAGGCTTTACGGATTATCAAGATGTTGGAAAAGAAGGTATTGAATACATACAGCAAAAATCACTTGCCGGTGTAACTGGAAGTCGGCGTGTGATTCGCGATCGTCAAGGACGCGTAGTTGAAGATGTAGAGCATTTGCGTGAACCACGTGATGGTAAAGATTTAACGCTCTCTATCGATAATAAAATTCAATATCTCGCTTTCACACAACTACAACAAGCGGTCGATAAATTTAATGCGAAAGCAGGTGCGATTGTTGTGTTGGATGTGAAAACTGGTGAAGTACTGGCCATGGTTAACATGCCGACCTTCAATCCGAATAATCGACAAGGTGTGGATCCCGCAGTTATGCGTAACCGTGTGATGACAGACACCTTTGAACCTGGCTCAACCATGAAGCCATTCACGATTGCGCGTGCATTAGATAAAGGTTTAATAACACCAGACACCGTAATCGATACACCACCTAAATTAACTATGGGGCCGGCAACGATTGGTGATTCACATCCGCATGCATCCTCGATGACAGTTACCAATATCATCGGACAATCATCAAATGTAGGTACTGTAAAAATTGCGCAGAAATTAGAGTCACACGACATGTGGGATATTTTTACTGCAGCAGGCTTTGGACAACAGCCGCGATTCGGATTTCCTGGTGCCGTAGCAGGACGAATGAAGCCCTATAAGAGCTGGCGTCCAATTGAACAAGCGACTATCAGTTATGGACAAGGCATCTCTGTATCACTCATACAATTAGCGCGCGCCTATATGATGTTTGCGCGCAATGGCGAGATGATTCCTTTGAGCTTTCAAAAATTAGATCATCCACCCGTAGCGCAACGCGTCTTGAGCGAAAGAGCAGCACGTCAAATGCGCTTGATGATGGAAAAAGTAGTGAGCTCAGAAGGCACTGCACCATATGCCCAAGTACGAGGTTATCGTGTCGCTGGTAAAACAGGAACTGCTTATAAAGTTGAAGGTGGTCAATACGTTAAAAAATATGTAGGGTCATTTGTGGGTTTAGCACCTGTATCCGATCCACGCATCATCATCGCCGTTATGATTGATGAGCCTACAGGTCCACAACATTTTGGCGGTCAAGTTGCAGCACCTGCATTTTCTAATGTCGCAGCTGGGACATTGCGACTGCTGAATGTTGCGCCAGATGCACCTATTACAAATGTCATTTTGCCGGCTGCGCCGCTCACGGAGACCATGTGACGACAGCACAGCAACTCCATCCTGAACAAATCTCTGAGTGGATCAGAGGTACTGTATCGACTGCGGCACAAAAGAATGTGCACTTAACTGCTGACTCACGACGCATCACAACTGGTGATGTGTTTATTGCTTATCCAGGTGATGCGGGTGATGGTCGTGATTATATTGCACAAGCAATCCTAGCTGGTGCGAGTGCAGTGATTTATGAAGCTGCAGATGAACATGCTGCATGTAACAACATCAGCGTGCCGCATCTAGGCGTACATGAATTAAAACAACAAGCCGGTAGCATTGCTAAATTTTGGTATGGTCAACCTGATCAATCTTTGTTTTCGGTTGCAGTCACCGGTACCAACGGTAAAACTTCGTGTACCCAATGGATAGCACAGGCCTTATCTCGTGATGCAGTACCAACCGCAGTGATTGGTACCTTGGGAAGCGGCTTATTTAAACAAGGTGAAGTCAATCATTTTGAACAAACAGGTTACACCACGCCGGATCCTATACAACTACAGCGACAGTTAGCGGCGAATAAACAAGCAGGTGCAAAAGCTTGTGCAATTGAAGCTTCATCGATTGGATTAGATCAAGGTCGATTAAATGCCTTGCATATCGATGTCGCGGTGTTAACCAACTTTACACGTGACCATCTTGATTACCACGGCAGCATGGCTGCGTATGAAGCAGCTAAGACACGTTTATTTGATTGGCCAACCTTAACCCATGTCGTCATTAATCTTGATGATGCAATGGGTAGTCGCATGCTAGAGCATTTGCGTAAAAAAATTCCAGCGCTAACAATTTTTGCTTACAGCATAGAAGATGCAGCGTCGTCTGAAAATATTCTCATGCTCAGCGCTAAAGACATACGTATTACGCAGAACGGTATGAGTTTTCAACTCATCACACCATTTGGTCAAGCGCAGATTCGCTCACATGTAATTGGACGATTTAATGTCAGCAATATGCTGGCAGTTGCTGGTGTTTTATTTGCACGCGGTTTGACGTTACAAAAAATCACAACTCTATTGGAGTCATTGGTTGCTATCCCAGGTCGCATGCAGCAACTAGGTGGTGTGGAAGCACCACTAGCAATCATTGATTATGCACATACACCAGATGCTTTAGAAAAAACGTTACATACCTTACGCGAAGTAGCAATTGAAAGAGAAGGTGCGTTGTGGTGTGTGTTTGGTTGTGGTGGTGATCGCGATCCAGGTAAGCGCCCACAAATGGGTGTCGTTGCTTGTGCTGCAGATCAGCTAGTCATCACAAGTGATAATCCGCGCAGTGAAGATCCTGCTCACATCATTCAACAAATAGTATCTGGCATACCAGAGTCAGTGGCTACTAAACCTGAAGTTATACCGGATCGCGCTAGTGCAATTTTATATGCCATACGTCATGCAGCTAAAAATGATGTGGTGCTCATTGCAGGAAAAGGGCATGAGAACTATCAAGAAATTAAAGGTCGTCGACTAGCTTTCTTAGATGCCGATCATGCTGCATTAGCACTCGCAACTTGCGCAACGCGCCATGGAGGTCATTAATGCGCGCACATCTTTCTGATTTGTTGGTTGATTTGCCTGATGCGAGTGTAACCGCGCCTATGGAATTCACAGGCGTTTCAACGAATAGCAAAGCGATTCATAAAGGGAATTTATTTGTTGCGCTTGCTGGCGAGCGTTTTGATGCACATACATTTTTACCTGAAGTTGCTAATAGTGGCGCTGCTGCAGTGGTGGCACATGCTATTCCTGAACATTATTCCTTACCTGCTTTATTGGTCAGTGATACACGCTATGCATTAGGACAAATAGCACATACATGGCGACGTCGATTTACTCAACCTGTGATTGGTGTCACAGGCAGTAATGGAAAAACGACGGTTAAAGAAATGATTGCTTCCATTTTGCATGCCGCATTTGGAGAGCATCACTATCTAGCAACACAAGGAAATTTAAATAATGAAATTGGTGTTCCGCTAACTTTATTTAGATTAGAAGCAGGTATGCAAGCAGCAGTCATAGAAATGGGAATGAATCATCCCGGTGAGATTGCACGCTTAGCTGAGATTGCTGCACCTGATGTGGGCTTAGTCAACAATGCACAACGTGAACATCAAGAATTTATGGCCAGTGTTGAAGCAGTGGCGATTGAAAATGGCGCAGTGATTCAAAACTTACCTGCGAATGGTTGTGCTGTGTTCCCTGCTGATGATGTGTATACCCCCTTGTGGACATCGTATGCAGGATCACGTCGCATATTGAGCTTTGGTTTAGATGAGCAAGCACAAGTACGTTGCACTTATGAAGTGAAAGATTTCGGTAGTGTTTTGCATATACACGCAGAAGGTCAGCAATTCGATGTGCAACTTGCTGCTGCTGGTGTGCATAACGTACGAAATGCTTTAGCTGCTTGTGCAGCTACGCTTGCAATCGGCATAACAGTAGAAAAAATTAAACAAGGACTTGAAGCTTTTGCACCTGTAGCAGGACGCTTGCAACGCAAGAGCGCTAAAAACGGTGCACTAGTCATTGATGACACCTATAACGCGAATCCTGATTCTGTTCGCGCTGCGATTGATGTATTAGCCGTTGCACCTGCGCCGCGCACATTGATATTAGGTGATATGGGTGAAGTAGGCAGTGAAGGCGTGGCATTTCATGAAGAAATTGGTGCGTATGCTAAAGCGAAGCATATCGATGAAATTTTCACTCTAGGTGAATTAGCGCGTCATGCAAGTACTGCCTTTGGAAATCACGGTCGTCACTTTAATGATATGGATGAATTAAATAAAGTAGTGGGCAATCTTGATTCCACCGCGAGTGTACTGATTAAAGGATCACGTTTCATGAAAATGGAAAGAGTCGTTCAGCATTTAACTGGTTTTTCAGTAGGAGGACATTGATATGTTGCTCTGGCTGGCACAACATTTTCAAGATCAAATCGGCGCATTGCGTATCTTTAACTTCATTACGTTTCGTGCAGTATTTGCGACGTTGACTGCATTAATGATAGGTCTCTTTGCAGGCCCCGCAGTGATACGTATGCTAACAAGATTAAAAGTCGGACAAGCAGTGCGTACCGATGGACCGCAAACTCACTTAATTAAATCAGGCACACCCACTATGGGTGGTGTGTTGATTTTGATAGGTATAGCAATCTCCATGTTGTTATGGGGCGATTGGAGTAATCGTTTTATTTGGCCCGTGTTGGTAGTTACCTTAGGATTCGGTGCAATTGGTTGGGTAGATGACTATCGCAAAGTCGTGCATAAAGATCCTAAGGGAATGGCCTCGCGTGAAAAATACATGTGGCAATCCATCATTGGTTTACTGGCTGCATTGTATTTAGCATTTTCTGTATCTGGTCCAACTAACGATAAAGTCATAGAACTTTTTTTCTCTTGGGTGCAGTCTGGATTTGAAATGGACTTGCCACCAAAGGCCGACTTGATTGTGCCTTTCTTTAAAACGATTAGTTATCCCTTGGGTGTATGGGGATTCATCGCATTAACGTATTTCGTTATTGTTGGTACCAGCAACGCTGTCAATCTTACCGATGGCTTAGATGGTTTGGCGATTATGCCGACCGTGATGGTGGGTTCTGCATTAGGTTTATTTGCTTACCTTGCAGGCAATGCGACTTATTCAAAATATTTATTTATTCCGCATATACCCGGCGCAGGTGAATTATTAATTTTCTGTGGCGCGATGGCGGGAGCAGGTTTGGCATTTTTATGGTTTAACACTCATCCCGCACAAGTCTTTATGGGTGATGTGGGCGCACTCGCATTAGGTGGTGCACTCGGCACCATTGCAGTGATTGTGCGTCAAGAAATTGTGCTCTTCATAATGGGTGGCGTGTTTGTTGCAGAAACACTCTCTGTCATGTTGCAAGTTGCTTATTTTAAGTACACAAAAAATCGAACCGGTGTAGGTAAACGTATCTTACTCATGGCACCACTACATCATCACTATGAACAAAAAGGTTGGAAAGAAACGCAAGTGGTGGTGCGTTTTTGGATCATCACAATGTTGCTCGTGTTGCTAGGTTTATCGACACTCAAACTGCGTTAATTATTTAGGATAAGAGAAATCAAAGAATGCAATATTGCGATAAACATGTGCTCGTATTAGGACTCGGTGAATCGGGTCTGGCAATGGCGCGTTGGCTCACGCATACGCATGCTCGACTTCGCGTTGCAGATACACGGATAGCACCTGAACGACTCACTATTTTGCAAACTGAAATGCCTACGGCTAAATTCATAGGGGGCCAATTTACGCCCGCTTTGTTAGACGACATAGATTTAATTGCAGTCAGTCCTGGATTAAATCCCCACAATGAGTTGGCAGAATTATTACCGATAGCAGCAGAAAAAAATATTCCAGTCTGGGGTGAGATTGAGTTATTCGCACAAGCATTAGCCGCATTAAAAGAAGAGCGTCAATATCAACCTAAAGTAATTGCGATTACAGGTACCAACGGTAAAACCACAGTCACTAGCCTCACAGGTTTGCTTTGTAAACAAGCGGGTCTATCTGTGCAGGTAGCAGGCAATATCAGTCCTGCTGCATTAGATGTATTACTTGATGCAGTCAACAAAGACGCTTTACCAGATTGTTGGGTGCTAGAACTCTCCAGCTTTCAATTACACACCACATTTAGTTTGCAGGCTGATGCAGCAACTGTATTGAACATCACACAAGATCACCTCGATTGGCATGGTGATATGCAGTCCTATGCAAAAGATAAGCAACGTATTTTTGGTGAGCACACCGTTAGAGTGCTCAATCGTCAAGATGCACTCTGTATGAAAATGGAGGAGGCAACAACTGCGGACTGTGTCACGTTTGGAACCGATCTGCCCGATACACCTGATGCCTTAGGCTTAGTGACTGAACATGGTATGCAATGGCTATTGCTAGCAGTAGGCTCTGATGAGTCAGAAAAAACTGAAAAGCGTAGACGGAAAAATACTAAGCAAGAAGTTGAGCTGTATATGAATAAGCTCATGCCAGCGGATGCATTAAAAATTCGTGGCCAACACAATGCTACCAATGCCTTAGCTGCGATTGCTTTATGTCGTGCGATTGGTTTGCCACTCGCTCCTTTGTTACATGGAGCGCGACAATATCAAGGTGAGCCGCATAGAGTTGAGTTAGTTGCCAGAATTCGTGATGTGGATTATGTCGATGATAGTAAAGGTACGAATGTTGGCGCAACGGTAGCGGCATTAAAAGGCTTAGGTAGAGACACTAACCCGAATTTGATTTTGATTGCAGGCGGGGATGGCAAAGGACAAGATTTTTCACCGCTGGCAGCACCTGTGGCTGCACACGTACGTACAGTGATCTTGATTGGTCGCGATGCACCAGTAATACGACAAGCCTTAGCGCAAAGCGCGGTAACGATAAAAGACTGCACTTCACTATTTGAAGCAGTCATGCACGCTGCTTCAATCGCAAATCAGGGCGATACAGTTTTACTCTCACCTGCGTGCGCCAGTTTTGACATGTTCGCAAATTATGCAGAGCGCGCCAAAGTATTTATTGATGGCGTGCGTGAAATAGGTTTATCGCAGGGTGAGGTAATGGCATGAGGATATGCACATGAAACTCGGTGTAACTGAACTATTTCAAAGTGAGACGAGCTTACCAGAGACTTCTCTGGGGCAGCGCTCGCGCATGATGGAATTTGATCAGTTACTAGTATGGGTAACAGTATTGTTATTGCTTGCCGGTGTCGTCATGGTGTATTCAGCATCGATAGCGATGCCAGATTCATCTGGCACTGCAACCGAAGTAAAAGGTCAATACTATTTAGCACGACAATCAGTATTTGTAATGGTGGGGTTGTTTGCTGGACTGTTGGCGTTTCGCGTGCGTATAGAGACTTGGCAGCGTTTAGCACCTTATATGTTGGTAGCAGGTTTAGTGTTACTCGTTATCGTACTCATACCTGGCATTAGTAAAGAAGTGAAAGGTGCACGTCGCTGGATAGGACTAGGCAATCTTAGATTTCAACCTTCTGAGTTAATGAAACTAGTCTTTGTGATTTATGCAGCTGACTACACCGTGCGTAAGCAGCAATACATGGACAAGCTACGTAAAGGATTTTTACCAATGGCCAGTGCTGTTGGGGCAGTTGGTTTGCTTTTATTGTGGGAGCCCGATCTAGGCGCATTTGGTGTCATTGTTTGTATTGCGATGGGTATTTTGTTCTTAGGTGGATTTAATGTAATTTGGTTTGGCGGAATGATGGGTTTGCTAGTCAGTATTTTTACATTAGCGATTCTTTTTTCGCCATGGCGACAAGAACGCATGATTGCATTCTTTAATCCTTGGACAGCAGACCCTTTAGGTAAAGGTTATCAACTCACACATTCCCTCATTGCATTCGGTCGCGGTGA
>JAIXOW010000282.1 GCA_027486615.1 Oxalobacteraceae bacterium
AAAATTACACGGCTCCGTCTTTTATTTCTTCAACAATTTCAGGATTAAGTAACGTACTTACATCTCCGAAACCTTCTGTTTCTCCACCGGCCACCTTACGTAAAATTCTTCTCATAATTTTGCCTGATCTGGTTTTGGGTAGGCCGGAAACTAATTGAATTTTATCTGGCTTTGCAATGGCACCAATTTGTTTGGCCACAACTTCTGCAATTTCCTTTTTCAAAATAGTTTCATCGATATTAAAATCGACAGGTATAACATAGGCATAAATTCCCTGTCCTTTAATATCATGGGGAAAACCAACCACGGCTGATTCCACCACATGAGGATGACGATTTATGGCATTTTCAACCTCTGCCGTACCTAATCTATGGCCAGATACATTGATTACATCATCTACTCTTCCAATAATTCGATAATTTCCATCTTTATACCGTTTTGCACCATCTCCGGTAAAATAATACCCTGGATACAGAGAAAAATAGGTTTGTCTGCACCTTTCATGATCTCCGTAGGTTGTTCTAAGAATGGAAGGCCAGGGAAACTTGATACATAATAAACCTTCTACTTCATTTCCCTCCAGTTCGATTCCGTCTGCTGACAATAGAACTGGCTGAATACCAGGCAATGGTTTGGTTGCATAACTAGGAATAGATGGCGTAATTCCCGCTAAAGTTGAGATCATAATACCACCCGTTTCTGTTTGCCACCAGGTATCTACAATAGGGCATCTATTTTTTCCAACTTTTTCGTTATACCAATGCCATGCTTCTTCGTTGATGGGTTCACCTACACTTCCCAAAACTTTCAGGCTCTTTAATTGATATTTTTCCACAAATGAATTTCCATAAGCCATTAAGGCTCTTATAGCTGTAGGAGCCGTATAAAAATGAGTAACATTATATTTGTCGCAAATTTCCCAAAATCTTCCGGCATCTGGATAAGTTGGAACACCTTCAAACATGAGCGAGGTAGCACCTACAAGGAGGGGACCATAAACAATGTAGGAATGTCCAGTTATCCAACCAATGTCAGCAGTGCACCAATACAAATCCTTTTCATTTATTTGAAAAACCTGTTTAAAGGAATAGGAGGTATAAACCATATAACCTCCACAGGTATGAACGACCCCTTTAGGTTTACCCGTTGAACCAGAAGTGTATAAAATAAAAAGCATGTCTTCAGAATCCATGGATTCAGCTTCACATTCATTAGATTGATTAGGCACCACATCATGCCACCAAAGATCTCGTTCCGGATACCATGTCACCTCATCTCCTGTATTTTTATAAACGAGAACATTTTCTACACACTGACAACCGGGAAACTGCAAAGCATCATCAACGACTTGTTTTACAGCAATATGTTTTGCTCCCCGATCATTATAATCGGAACAAATAACCATTTTACATTGAGAATCTTCGATCCTATCTGCCAGAGATTGTGCTGAAAAGCCAGCAAATACAACAGAGTGTACAGCTCCAATTCTGGCACACGCTAAAATGGCAATAGCCAATTCCGGCACCATTGGCATATAAAAACATATTCTATCCCCTTTTTTTATGCCATACTGCTTTAAACTATTGGCCACCTTATTTACCTCTTGATATAAAGAAAGATAGGTAAATGACCTTGGTGATGTATCAGGAGAATTGGGTTCCCAATAAAAAGCAATTTGATCAGATTTTTCAGGCAAATGTCTGTCAAGGCAATTTTCAGTAATATTCATTTTACCATTTACAAACCAATGGATGTTTGGCTCTGTGAAGTTCCAGGATAATACCTTGTCCCAACGTTTTTTCCAGGTAAAACCAGAGGCAATTTCATCCCAAAACAACTCGGGTTGATGACAACTCTTATGGTATATTTCTTCAAACTGAGCGGTATCTTTAATTAATTCCATAATGTAGAATGTCTTTTAATTTTCTGAAAATTGAATGTTAAATATAAACATAGTCGTTTATAAATTCCTAATATTACTTCCGTTTTTATATATCTTTAAATTAAGTAGGCATTGATAAAGATTCTCCCTATTTTTCGTCGCTGAAAATTTTTACCTTTATGTCATCATCCTATTTGCTAACATTACCTTTTTATTTTTTCATTTTTGCATGCCAGAATAATCATAGTGATGAAGGAAACGAAAGTACCGCCATACCTGTTTCCACAAAGAAATTTAGTTCAAAATCAATTCCTTGCCCTGATTCTTTAACTTCATGTGCTGAAGTTGAAATGAATGTTCCTTTCATCTTAGATCATTCTTCAGCAGATTTAATTAATCAAAGTATTCTTAAAGAATTATCATTAATAATGGAGAGTCTTCCTCCTGATTTAAACTCCCTTCAGGATATTCCAATTAAAATAGATTCTTTTATTTCACAACATAAAAGTTTTAATAAAGAAGTTGATTTTCCTCAACAGTGGAGCTTCAAAATGAATTTTGACATTCTAGAAAATAATAACAACAGTCTGTCCATATTAATAAATACAAACATTTATACAGGAGGTGCTCACCCCTTAAATGATATAAGTATCTTAACGTTTAATCCCGACAGTGGAAAAAAGGTAATTTTTTCAGATATCTTAAAAGATGAGAAATCACTTAAAAATTTAATAGTACAGGAGTTTAGAAGAAAAAGGAATCTTTCAGATGCAGTTAATTTAACTGATGAAGGATTTTATTCAAATGAATGGCCACTGCCTAATAATTTTGCCTTATTAGCACAAGGTCTTTATATTGTATATAATGTTTACGAAATAGGTCCTTATGTCCTTGGCACAACTGAACTTTTGATACCCATTGATGCGATTAAACCGCTTTTAAAAGACTAATTATGTTACCCAATCAAAATCCTACACTTACAAATTCTTGGTCAAAGTTAGAACAACTGTCTGAACAAGCCAAATCATTAAAAATGGCTGGTTTATTTCAAGAAAATCCACATCGATTCGAGCAGTTTTCTATTGAAAAAGACGGTTTTCTTTTAGATTACTCTAAAAATATCATTAACACTGAAATTTTTAATAATCTACAAAAATTAGCCGTAGAATGTGGCCTTCAACAAGCTAAGGATGCTATGTTTAAAGGCGATAAAATTAATGTAACAGAGCATAGAGCTGTGCTTCATACAGCGCTGAGAAAACCGGCAAAAAGCGAACTTAACCTGGAAAGTCATAATATCATGTCAGATATAGATCAGGTGAAGTTGAAAATGAAAAAATTCTCCACTGAGGTTAGGAACGGGAATTGGAAGGGATTTACAGGTAAAAAAATTAAAAATATTGTTAATATAGGTATCGGTGGCTCCGACTTAGGTCCTTTAATGGTTTGTGAAGCACTAAAATCTTATGCAGATCCTGCTATTGATGTTTTTTTTGTTTCAAATATTGATGCCAGTCATTTGGTTGAAACACTAAAAAAACTAGATCCTGAGGAAACTTTATTTCTTGTGGCATCAAAAACTTTCACCACGCAAGAAACAATGACTAACGCTTTCTCAGCCAGAGATTGGTTCTTAAAATCAGCAAAAGATAGCAAGTATGTTGCAAAACATTTTATTGCTTTATCAACGAACGAAAAGGCGGTGACTGATTTTGGTATTGACGCAGAAAATATGTTTATTTTTTGGGACTGGGTCGGTGGTAGATATTCATTGACAAGTGCCATAGGTTTGTCCATTTGTTTATATCTAGGTTATGAGGTTTTTGATTCCTTACTCGAGGGGTTTCATTGGATGGATGAACATTTTAGAACGGAAAATCCCGAAAATAATATGCCTGTTATATTGGCTTTGATTGGAATATGGTATGTAAATTTCATGGGCGCCCAATCAGAAGCTATATTACCTTATGATCAATATCTGCACAAATTTGCCGCTTATTTTCAACAAGGAAATATGGAAAGCAATGGGAAGAGCATTGACAGAAATGGGAACCCCGTTAACTATGCCACAGGACCTGTTATTTGGGGAGAACCAGGCACCAATGGACAGCATGCTTTTTATCAATTGATTCACCAAGGAACCCCATTAATCCCCTGTGATTTTATTGCTCCTGCCCTATCTCAAAATCCAATTGGCGATCATCATATCAAATTGATGTCGAACTTTTTTGCACAAACAGAAGCATTGATGAATGGAAAGAGTGAGAATGAAGTGAAAGTAGAATTGATGAAAGCGGATAAAAAAGAAGAAGAGATAAAAAAACTGAGTCCATTTAAAGTATTTGCTGGAAACAAGCCAACCAATTCTATTTTAGTAAAGCAAATTGATCCAGCTACGCTGGGATTGTTGATTGCATTATATGA
>JAIXOW010000049.1 GCA_027486615.1 Oxalobacteraceae bacterium
AAGAAGATTGTTGTGTGTGCGTTGTCGTTTGCCATTAGTCGTTGATTTTCGTCGATGATTACAGGCGGAAGTGCTTCGAATAGAGGGCGTGCCTGTACACCCCCCATTGTAAAAAGAAGAATTAGAAGACTAGAAAGGTGCGCCCGCATTCTTTCTAGCGGTGTCCGGCGAAAAGACTTTGGAAGCTGCCCGGGTGAACCTTTTGGATGCGTAGTGTGCCGCCCTTGTGAGCGGATCCTTAGGTTTGTTTTTTGAACCTGGTGGCCTTCCTGGTTTTCGTGGACTTGGTCCCGGAGGTGGAATTTGAGGAGCCGGTCCCGGTTGAATGTTTGGGTCCGGTTGAATAGGTTGATGAGGCGGCGGTGGCGGTTGTTCGATCACCGTTGATCGAATGCGGATGTATTCAGAGTAATCCGGTGGATGAATTGGGCTTCCTGATAGCCACTCGAAGATGTCTTCTTGTTTGAATTGTTTCCAAAACCGAAGTTCTTCAGATGTTAACTGGTTGAATTCCAAATTCAAATGATATAGTTTGAATGCGATGTCGTTCAATTTATACCAGATTTCTTCTGAGGACGCGGCGTCGGTTTTTGTTATCAATGCAGAAATGGCGTCGCTTTTAATTAATTTTGACCAAGCGCGTGTGAGTGGGCGACGCGAAGCAGGATCGAATTTAATTAAATCTTGATCAGTTTGTTTGGTATTTGAATTTGGGGCGTCAGCGTCGGCGTCTGTTTCTGTGGCGTCCGATTCTTGAAAAAGTTTTAATTTGTTGACATTGAGCGTTTTTAATTTATTTTTCTCCGTTTTGATTTTTGCGACGCTCTCGTTGATTTCAATGATTGTTGCCGGGCCGCAGTATTTTGGCGCCAATTTCTTGTTTTTGCCCAGAAAATTGGTTTCCAGATACCACACTTTTTGTCCAATGGAGAATTTATGGCTTTTTGCATTTTTGTCATGTTGGTCTTTGTATGCTTTCTGTTTTTCATCCATGTTTTCTTTAGCGATTTGTCTTGCTTTTTGAAGAATTTGCAGTCTTTCAGATGCAAATGATTCACCATAGAATTTCCTTTGTACATCCTGGCCTGGAATTGAAGGAGTCCTTGGTTTCATGCCGTACAAAAGTTCATAAGGCGTTGTTGAGATTGTGGAATGATAACTTGTGTTGTAGGAGAATTGCAGCGCTGGTAAATATTGCTCCCAATCCAATGTTGATTCATCCACAAAAGATGCCAGATATTTCGCCATTGTTTTGTTAAAGACTTCGGCTTGTGCGTTACACTGCGGATGTCCTGGTGTGGTGGTGGTGTGTTTAATCTCCAACAATTTGAAAAGTTCTTTGCTTAATTTGTTGACAAATTCTGTTCCATTGTCTGAGTGGATTTGTATTGGTGATCCAAATCTGCAAATCCAGTGAATGAAAATTTCCATTGCCACGGTTTCCGCTTCTTTATTAGGAATGGCAATGGCTTCCGCGTATTTTGTGAAGGCGTCTGTCATGACCAGCACCATTTTATTGCCCTGTGCCGAAGTTTTCAGAGGACCAAACAAATCAATATGAATGCGCTGGTTAGGTTGATCTGTGGTTGGTAGAGGTTGCAATGGTGTTGGCTTTGCTGTTGATTTTTTCCTAATTTGGCATTGCAGACATGAATCAATGTGTGCCTGAATGTCTTTCTTCATATTTGGCCAGAAATATGCATTTGTAAGTCTGAGATACGTTTTCTTCAACGCATCGTGTCCTGATAAAATTGTTCCGTGCACTTCACAAATGGCCCTCTTTCTATATATTTTGGGCAGCCATAAAGCAGTTCTTGGGTAATTTTCGTCCGTTAAACGAATCCAGACTGCTTTTGAGTCTAGAAATAGACTGTTGGTTACTGGCAAAAGCAGTCTTTGTTCGGCTTTTGTGGTGTTTAAAGGCCACTTACCCTCCTTTTGGAATGCATTGATCTTGATTAACTGTTCATCCGATTTTTGGAGTTCTTGAAGATCCGGACCAAATGGATCTATACTGTGAATGACTTCAGTGAGGCCATCAACTACCTCCCGTGACAAAAAATCTGCTGGCAGAGTAGCTCCTTTTTTATATTGGATTTTGAAATCGTATGTTAACATGTTTTCTTGAAGCCTATTCATTGTTTTCGTGTGGAGATGACTCAATTTTTCCAGTGGTTTGTGGTCCGTGTACAGTGTGAATTGTTTTCCTCTGAGGTAATTGTCGAAATATTCCATACCCCAGTTTGCAGCTGCCATCTCCGCTAAGTATGGAGAGTAATTGAGCTCATGGTCTCTCAATTGTCTTGATCCGTATGCGATGACGTGATAATTTCCTTTTTTATCCACTTGTGTCAGAATTGCACCAAATCCACCAACAATTTTGTCTGTTCCTGTTGAAGCATCCGTGATTAAAACATATTTTCTGTCACTTCTTGGATATGCCACAACTGGATCTGTTATCAGTCTCTTTTTTAACTCTAGGAAAGCATTGAGCGCATCAGTTGGTAGAGGTCCACCATTGTAGCCGGAATCTTTTCTTGTCAATTTGGTGAGAGGTGCACTTACTGTTGCAAAATTTTTTATGTGAGTTCTGAAAAAATTACACAATCCAATGAAAGATCTGACAGCTTTCATGTCTGTTGGTGGCTGCGCGGCTTTGATTGCTTTTAGTTTATCTTTTCCAGGTTTAATTCCTTCAGGTGTCAGCACAAATCCCAGGTAGCTTACTTCAGTATTACCGAAGAAGCATTTTTCGATGTTTAATTTCATGTGATTTTCTTCCAGTCTTTTAAGCACTTTTTCTAAATACACCAGATGATCTTCATGGTTTTTGGAATGAATGAGGAGATCGTCAATGTAAACAATGACATTTGGAATACCTCTCATGAATTTCTCCATCATTCTTTGAAAAGATGCCGGGCAACCTAGTAGTCCCATTGGACTAGTGATCCATTCGTATTGGCCCCTGCCCGGAATTGTAAATGCAGTTTTGTGAGCGTCATCTGGATGTAGGGGCATTTGCCAGAAACCTGATGTAAGATCTAGTGTTGTGAAGATTGTTGAGTTTGCGCGGCCAATGTCACCAATACATTCATTAATTTCTTTCATACTGTATTTGTCCATGTGAGAATGTTCATTTAATTCTCTGAAATCTTGTACAATGCGGAGTCCTTGGCCAGTTTTCTTCGGTACACAGAATATTGGAGAATTGTACATGGATTGTGATCTTCTGACTACACCTAATTTCAGCCATTCACTTAGCGTTTCTTCAATAAAAATATTGTGCGCATCTGGAATTTGATATTGTTTCCTGTACACTGGTGCGTCGTCTTTTAACACAATTCGATGAAAGAAATTCTTTGCCATACCTAGATCTGATTTGTCTTTGCTGATAACACTTCTGAATTTGTAGAGAAGATCTAGGTACTTGTCTTTGTGCGCTGTTGGAATGTTCATTTTGACTCGTTTTTCAATTTCGTCTCTGGTCAAATAAATTGGTTTTTGAATTTTGGATGATGTATCTCTGATTTCGTTGATGAAATTATCCACTTGTTTGCCATCAAATTCTTGAATTTGATCTTCCCATTCACTTTCTACAGTAGCAATTGTAGATCCTCTTTCTAGTTTGATGTCACATGGAGAACAGTTTTCGACTTCAATATAACATAAATTGTTGTCTTCAATGTTTATAAGGGCTGGTCCTCCACTGATTAAACGTGATTGATCTGATTTGATTGTGGCAATGTTGGCTTGTCCTTTTTGAATTTCACCGTTGTATCTAACCTTTAAAATCACTTTGGAGAGGCATGGAAGATGTGTTTCTGACATAATGCTGAGTGTAGCGGTATTCTTTGTCTTGTTGAAAAAAACTTCTCTGTGCACTGGA
>JAIXOW010000382.1 GCA_027486615.1 Oxalobacteraceae bacterium
AACTGTAAAACCTTTGAAAAGTCACTTGTAAAAACTTTGGGTAGGGGGCAAAAACACGAATTTACACTGACGTGAAATACCCGAATTGACAAACTGAGTGAAAAAACCGAATAGATATTTCAATTTTGTCATAGTAGGTAAATCATAGAATTTTATCGATCCGTGAAATAATAGAAAATTTTTAGTGTGTAAATGTTGTTAAATGCAAGAAAATATGTTTGGTAAGTACTTACCCGAATTTAAAAAAAATGTATTTTATGACGATTACCCGATTTTTTGTTACATGTGTATAAAACCGAATTGTAATAAAGTGATTTTTGAGAAATAATCGAATTTTCTTATTTGATATTAGTGAAAAAACCGATTCGTGTATTTATCAAGTATGTACGTGAAATTACCGAACAGATTTTTGACTACAATTGATGAGAGAAACCCGATTCGTGTATGTATCAAGTATGTGAGTGAAATTACCGAACAGATTTTTTGAGTACAATTGATGAGAATAACCCGATTCGTGTATTTATCAATTTGACGAGTTAAAAACACGAATGAGAATTTTCATGTTGGCGTCGTGAAATTGCCGAAATTTAATTTACTAAATTTTTAGGTTTTCCATTGCGTAAACTAGTAAATTTACCCATCAATACTAATGATCGATAAAATTAACATGCTTGGAATAGATTTTCAATAAGACTTTGACTACGGATCGATAAATTTACAAAGGATTACAAAGGATTGATAAATTTACAAAGGATTGATAAATTTACAAAGGATTGATAAATTTACGTTATTGGAATAAGCTAATAATAGATGGCGGTACTATATAAATTACATTGGATTTCTGACAAATCTTTTATTAGTCTTTTACAAAACCAAGGGTGCACATGTAATGAATGAATCATTGATTATTAATATCTAATGCTGTAGTTAGACATTAAATTAAACTCAATACACAGTATTATTACATTTTTAGTTAAAATTGTCAATCACTTGAAATATATCATTTATTGAGGATTTTTTGGTTTGATATCGCTAATCACGACCTCAGGTATGAGGAGGAAATCTAAAATTCAATTTCAATTGAATTTAAAATCAATTTTGAAAGGGCCTTCTAGAAATGGAAGGTCACAAAAACGCTATATAATAATGATAAGTTTACGTGCTTGGAATAGGATTATGACATGATTTGGCAATCCTGTGTTGGCCTTTAGATCGTAACGATTTGATAAGCACAGATCTCTCAACTCTCATCTAACTTGAGACATCTGTGCTCATCAAATCGTTACGATCTAAAGATCAAAACAGGATTGCCAAATGTTAAGATCCATGGATCGATAAATTAACGTGTTTAGAATAGTTTTAGATTTTAGAATAGTGACTACGGCTCGATAAATTTACTAAAGATCGATAAATTTACTAAAGATCGATAAATTACGTGTTTGCAGTAATAGCAGCTTGATAATACATAAGTAGTTTAACAAGTATGCTTTGCTTTTTAAGCAAAACACAAGTGCATTTTATGAATGGTTATTGGGGCCGTCCATCAATAGCCCCCAAGAAATGTCAATGTCAGAACCTGCGCGTACGCATCGGTTAAGCATTTGATACGGACCTTTATAGGGGTACCGTAGTACAATTTGTTGATCAAATTCCACCTGGCATGTCATCATTAATTACACATGGTTATTGGTTCTTTTAATTATTGTTAAAGTCTATTCACAACAAGTTTTTATTGTGTGATAAGTAAATTTGACAGTAAATGTTGATTTACGATATGTAAAAATATGTTCAAATATTGTATTTGCAATTGTAATAAAATTGCAAAAAACTCTATGCAAATGTAATTCATATAGTACCGCCATCTATTGGCTTAAAAACCGATAGTAGCGCCACCGCTAAAAGATAACTACAGATAAATGTAATTACGCAAGGATAGTTTCAATATAATTTTATTACATGTCCATAAAAAATACAATACATTAAGGTCAATTAAGGTTAATTAAGGTCTGTTTCTCAAGTAAAAATAGTATAGTAAAATAAATAAATTAAGTTAAGTAAAGTTAAAATGTAAAAGCAATTCAAGGTTCGGTCAAGGTCATTAAGTAAAGAAAAGCCGATGTCTTCCGGTTACTTTTTCTCTACAAATTGGACAATGGTATGTTCCTTCCGGCTCTCCATCTACGCCTCGAGCCTCCAGGATGGCGGCACAGTCCTCACAGCAGCACACATGTGCGCATGGCAAGAAGAACGTATTCTTGGGAAGTACGAGGCACACCACACAAGGTGCAACTTGCGGTGTTGGTGTTGGTGCAGCTGCGGGTGCGGGAGTAGGCGCTTGCGCTTCTTGCTGCCTGGAAAAATTCATTTAAAAGTACTTCTATTAAATTTTGATAACAATGAAACAAGGATAAAATCTAATAAGGATTGATAAATTTACATGCTTGGAATAGGTTAGAATAGGATCGATAAAAAGGTTCAAACCAGTGTAACAAGGATCGATAAAAAGGTTCAAAACAGTGTAACAAGGATTACCCAACAAATACGTCATCTGCAAGAGGCTCCTCAAATTCTTCTTCCCCGTCCCATTCGTTTTCTATCTCGTGAACCTCAGTAAGACGATCAATCTCATTTTCGACCTCATCCTCTGGTATGTCGACTTTGGAGAAATGGTGGCTCATAAAGGTAACAAACTGCATGGGAGTGATGAGACCTTCCCTTAGCTTGTTCTCTTGAACAGCTATCAGTTTTCGAGCCTGCTGATTTGACACCTTGGTGGGCTTTCTGATGACCTTTCCATTTCTCAGTTGGTAAACATCAGTTTTGGCTGGCTCAATAATGTAGTGTCGAAGGTCGGAGACAAATTTCCAGATTGTTGGCGATTTGGCCAGTTTCAATCCCATCCTAAAAAATAGAAATACTTAACATTGACTGGAAGTACGGAATGATAAAATTTCATGTTTAGGATTGACTCTAAGTTCGGATTGATAATTTTTCATGTTTAAAAATAGAAATGTATTGTTGAAAGTAGTATAACAAGGATCGATAAAAAGGTTTTAATAAAAAGTAAGTTGAAACAGGATCGATAATATTGCAATAAAACAATGTTAAAGATGCTTACTTCTTGTGCAATGCTTCACAGACATTGTTCGTCTTGTGGGTAAGGCCAAATGTCGACAACGTTTCTGGTCCAACCTGCCTAAACCAGTACCTAAAAAGTATCATATATTAATTAAATATTAAGGTTACGGTCATTAAAAAAAAACATGCATTAAAAATGCACATTACAACATTTAGACCTAAAATTCAAATTAAAGAGTACCTGTCGAAGTACAAGTTGTGCCAAATGCGGATGGACTTTCGTAGAGAGAGTGGATTGATGTTATTGACCTCCTGTTTCAATAGGTTGAAAACAGGGACAATTTGTTCCGCTGGCAGACAAGAAAGCGCCATGTGTCTTCGCATGTAAGCTTTGAACTCCGCATTCCGTTTGTAGTCAATCTTATGATTTTTTGAGATGTGACGGAGTACTGTAAAAAAATATTAATTAATAAACAGCGAGTTAATAATTAATTAAATGGTTGAAACAAAGATGAAAAACATGAATTATTTTGAAGATTATGTTAACCTGCTTGTCCAAAATGAAACCGGCAACCGTTCACTCGACTTTCAGGGAACGCCTTGTTCAGGCAGTTGAGGATGGCTTTCTCAAAGTCACTCATCGCCGATTCCGGTTGAAAATCACCAACCAAGACCTTAAAGTTCTCCAGAATTTTGTCATAGAGACCCTAAAATTGTAAAATTGTTAAGTTTACAATTGGATGTCCATAATGATGAAATTAAGAAAATTATGGGTCCAAAACTATTTTTACTAATTTAAAGAAGTATAC
>JAIXOW010000329.1 GCA_027486615.1 Oxalobacteraceae bacterium
ACTTGATGGTCTCAAAACAGCAAGACAAGTCACATATTACTAAGAAACACCAATAGCCAGACCAACTTTTCCAACACCAGATCCAAGAAATCGAGTCAGAGTCAATCACAAAGAACTTCTGATGCTAACAGGATACTTCGATCCAGCAGACAAATCAGCAGATTTCAAACACACCTGGCAGAAGTTACTCGACTATGGAACAATGAACGACTTTCAAGAAGAGCATTACCTTCAGGCATTAGGTTCCATCCTCCGTGGAGAAGCTTACGAAATCTTCACAGAATACAAGCAGTTTCATCGCACTCTCAAAGAAACACTCGACTACTTTTCCGGAGTTTACACCAAGAAACGCAGCCTCGCAGATGACAGAAAAGCAGTCGATGAATTCACACGCCGGAAAGGAGAATCCATTGTCGTATGCATGGAAAGAGCAATACTGGCCATCGACAGACTCCGTCTTGTACATCCTACAGATGGTTGGGAAGCCTTACGACAGCAAATGCGTCATAACATCCTAATGCAAGTCGTCAAAGAAGAAACAAAACGAGCTCTCCAAATGGAGGTCGACAATGTACACGAAGACACCGGAATGCCATATGACTTCAACAAGCTCATCCGATTCGCAGACAGATATGAGAGAAATCACAACACTCAGCCAAAAGACGAAGTCACAACCCTGTTCAAAGTAGCCTCAGGAGGCCTCAAGCACTCTCCAAAGCCACGCAACACACCAGATGATCAACTTGCACACCTCAAAAAAGATGTAAGCTGGCAAAAACAGTTCAGTAGCATACAAGCCGACATTAAAGAGCTCAAAGCAAATGAGGCCAGATACTACAAAAATGAAGGTCGAGGATCTACCAGAGAATCAAGACGCACAGAACGGGATTCCAGAAGTCGCACGGATAGATCCCAATCTCTGGATCGACTCAGAGGAATAACGTCATCATCAGCACCGCGACCGACAAGCACATCAACATCAAGACCAGCACCTACAACAATACCATCATCATCAACTCCTAGACCAACTTCAATTCCACCTAGGCCAGCATATACGCCACCGGATCCATATGCTCGACGCGAACAGTCAAAATCACCACCTCGAAGAAATCAAACTCCGTACACATACGATCGAGACAGACCAAGATCATCCTCATATTCCAGAGACAGGAATTACTCAACTTCAGACAGAAGACCTTACTCAGGAGATAGGAATAACTCTAGCTCAAATCGCAGACCTTACTCATCAGATCGAGACAGAGAACGATCTAGGAATTATTCATCTTCAAGAAGGGACTATTCCCGAGACCGAGGTCGATCATCCTCTAGAAACAGATATGAAAACAACAACAAACCGTCATCATCTTCATCGAGACCCCCATCAAGAAGCCATTCAGCAGGAGGAGGAACAGAACTTGTATCAAACTCAGGTTCGAAAACAGTCATCATCACGATCAACGGTCAAGAATACATTCCCCTCCGTAAGGAAAACTAACAACGGCCTCAGCCTCATCTTTGTCGAATATCCATCCAACAAATGACGAAAATGACGAGGCTCCAAAAATGTTCTTAACAGCCTCGACGGTCTGCAGGGCCAACACAAAATTAGCATATGTACAAATCGAGCTTTCCAACGAATCAGCAGATTTCAGGCATCACGTCGTTAACGCACTACATGACGGTGGAAGCGAAGTTACACTCATCACTCCGGAAACCTTCAAGAAGATACCAAATCACGAACAAATACCTATCAACCCGGAAAGAGGTTCCTACATCGTATCAGTCAACGGATCTCAAAGCCCAGTTATTGGAACAGCTCTCATTAACCTCAAATTCACAGCAGAAAATGGATCTACAATCTCATTTCCCCACAAAGTATACCTTCATCAAAACATCGAGCACGACTTCATCCTCGGAAGAGATTTCTCAGGTTCCAGTGCAAAACTTCTAGAAACACCAACTCACATGTACCTCACACAAGAACCAGACCATTCTGACATAGAAGACTTCTGGGACCGAGCCAAGAGAAATAATTTTGCAATTCCCCTTATGCCCTTGGGAGAAGCACAGCGAACATTCAAAGTATTCAACACTACCACAACTCTAGTACCAGCATTTGGAAGAGCTTTGATTCATGCAAGATATCAAACGGAAACATTCATACCCATACCAGCTCACAAAAATCAACCTATTGCATTTGAAGTCATCAGCCTTCTTCAGCCCAATCTCGAAACACCATCAGCAATCTACGAATATCGCAACCCCAATGACATCTGTTTCACAATATTCAACGACACCAACAACGACCACATTATCCCTACAGACGTACCCATCGCACACATATCACTTTTCGACAATCCAGTGGTAAACACCCTCTCAGTCACCACCGGGAATCCAACAGTTTTTCAAGTCAACAGAACAGCAATTCACACAGCGGAATTTATCAACGAAGATGATAATTTAACAGAAGAAGAAAAACTACAAGGATTCTATCAATATGTCAACACAGGACATTATCCGATTCCCATGTCTACAGTCATCGAAAATGCACAATCACT
>JAIXOW010000191.1 GCA_027486615.1 Oxalobacteraceae bacterium
CATGTAGTGGGCTCACTCATTATTGTTCCTGAATTCAAGGCAGAGCATTTTGTCAAACTAGCGGCACGTGAGCGCATCACCTATAGTTTGATGGTGCCGGCCATGTATCAACTCTGCTTATTACAACCTGCATTTAAAGAAGTGGATTTGTCTGCATGGCGTGTTGGTGGATTTGGTGGTGCCCCTATGCCTAGCGCTACCATCGATACACTCGCTGCAAACATACCAGGTCTCACACTAGTGAATTGTTATGGTTCGACTGAAACCACGTCACCTGCAACCATCATGCCTCTGGGGCTATCTGCGATTCATACTGACAGTGTAGGCATCGCTGCACCCTGCGCAGAAATTAGTGTCATCAATGATGATGGAGTAGCACTGCCCGCTTCTACTTCAGGTGAACTCTTAATTAACGGACCTATGGTCGTGCCTGCTTATTGGGACAATCCTGCTGCAACAGAAAAAGGATTTCTGCGTGGTGGATGGCGTTCAGGTGATTTAGGCTCGGTAGATGAACAAGGTTTAGTACGACTCTTTGATCGTATCAAAGACATGATTAATCGTGGTGGCTATAAAATTTATTCGGTTGAAGTTGAAAATACCATCATGGCATTAGCCGGTGTGGTGGAAGCTGCTGTGGTTGGACATCCTTGTCCTGTATTAGGTGAACGAGTGCATACTTATATTTACGCACCCAAAGCACAACTCACACATGAACTTATTCAACAGCATTGCGCTACACGACTCGCTGATTACAAAATACCTGAAGTCAGCTTTTTTACTGATGCTCCACTACCACGCAATCCGAATGGCAAACTACTCAAACGACAATTGCGTGCAACCTAATGAATTAGCGCGGTCGAAAAAATGAGAGTAGTAAAAATCCAATACAAACAAAACTCACCCAGAATATAAGATCACGAGAATTTGGCAACCATCGTCCAAGTTCTGTAAAACGATTCTCTCTCAAATAAACCACTCTGTTTTTTCGTCTATCAGTTGTACGTCGTACTTGATGCGAGCGCGTTGGTATATGTTGATTTTGTTTTTGCTGAGTTGGTTTTACTTGAGCAGACTCTTTCGTTAATCTTTCCTCTTCCTTCACAATCCACGCATCATGCTCTCGTCTTAAAGTGGAATCAGATAACACACCATAGGCCACACTTATTAATTGGAAAGTCTTGGTTATTGTTGGATTGTTTTGATGATGATCCGGATGAAATTTCTTGCATAGCGTTTTATAAGCTGCACGTATAACTTCAGGCGGTGCATCCCGCGCCACTTTTAAATTGTCATAGTGAGTGTGAATTATTTTCATCATTATGATTACATCTGACAAGGTTGATGTATCACAGAGTACGTCGTAGAAATAAAAAATCATTTGAGCAAAATCAATTAATTTTTTATTGAAAACTTATCTGATGTTATCTAGGTCGCTTATGTAGGCTCTACCATGCAAAATTCTGACTTAGCTCAAGGACCTATTCCACTCAAGGAATCAACTTAGCTTGAACTACTCGCCTTTTTAATAGTCCAATAACTAGTTACTTATATGGACAAGGCTATGCATAAAAAATGGGTATTAGTCGCAGACGGACATCGCGCCCGTGTGTTTGAGGTCGATGTAACGAGTGCAGCCTTAATCGAGCTCGATGACTTTCTGAATCCTGAAGCGAGAATGGCGGAGCATGAACTCGCGACGGATACCCGCGGTCGATTTAGCGGCAAAGGCAAACATGCGCAATCGAGACCAGTAGAACCTAATACCACTGCGCTCAAATATAGTGATGAATTATTTTGCAAAAAAATTGCAAGTCATCTTGAGCAGCATTATGACAAACATGATTACAGTGAAATTTCGATCGTAGCTGCGCCTGTATTTCTTGGCATGCTACGCAAGAAAATTCCTAAAAAAATTCAAAAAATTATTCGAGAAGAAATCTGTAAAGATATCACCTCGCTGACACCACCTAAAATGCATAACTACTTAAAGGAACACTTACATTAAGTAGCAATATCATCTAAACCGATTTACCTCATTTTTGTTTTATGAAAACAAATCAAGCTGGTTTCACTGCAAGCGATTCAAAAATGAAACGCATGCTATTAAATCATACGGACTTTGCTACACAAACAGAAGCTCACGCTATACAAGATATTCTGCATGCAATACGAACACACCTGAATATGGAAGTCGCCTTTCTCTCAGAATTTTTTGGAGAAAAACGTATTTATCGTTATGTAGATTCAGATTGGGACAGTAATCCTATCTATCCCGGCAAAAGCGATCCAGTTGAAAGTACCTACTGCCATTTAATTGTAAATGGAACTTTACCTGAGCTCATGCAGGATGCATCAAAGAATTCTATTGCTGCTGGCTTAGCTGACACACAGGCGATTCCTATCGGTGCTTGTTTAAGTGTGCCTATCACTTTATCGGATAGCAAACTCTTTGGCACATTTTGCTGCTTTAGTCGCATAGCTGATGAAACACTCAATCAACGCGATCTCGCACTCATGCATGCATTTGCAGAACTTGCTGGTAAAGCGATAGAAAGAACTCGTCGTACTAAATCGATTAAACAAATTACACTCGATGTAGTGAATAAAATCATACGCGGCGAAGCGATGTATCCCGCTTACCAACCTATCTTTGATTTATCTAACAACAAGATAGCTGGCTTTGAAGCCTTGTCACGCTTTCCTGATCTCCCGCTGAATGCACCTGACATCTGGTTTCGTGAAGCGCACGCGATCGGCTTGGGCATACATTTAGAAGTACGTGCTATTGAACTCGCCATGAGTAACATACAATATTTTCATGATGATACTTATATCAGCATGAACATCTCACCAAAAACTATTACTTCGGCATCGATAGTACAACTATTTGATTCAAGTAATGTGCTCTCACGCATTGTGCTAGAAATTACAGAACATGATGCAGTTCATCAGTATGATGAAATTGCTGAAACACTCAAGCCTTATAGGGCTCAGGGTTTAAAAGTTGCCGTCGATGATGCTGGTGCTGGCTATGCTAGCTTTCGACATATTTTGAATTTACGTCCTGATTACATCAAACTCGATATTAGTCTTACGCACAGCATAGACTCCGACCCAGCACGACGCGCACTCGCTGCGGCTTTAGTTCATTTTTCTAATGATACGGGCTGTGACTTGATTGCAGAGGGAGTAGAAACATCTGAAGAACTTTCCACCCTGATTGAGCTAGGCATACATAAAGCACAAGGATTTTTTTTAGGCAGGCCATTAAGACTACAAGAATTTCCTGCACACTTATTAAAATCACCGTCAATTCCTATGAACTAAGTTAAAACAAGAAATTTTCTTCTTGCTTTATAGCTCTATCAAACCATGTCTAACTGCAATCAAGGTTAACTCAGCCTGATTAGTAGCACCGAGTTTTTGTTTGACGTTATAGAGATGCGTACCTGCTGTACGAGGTGAGATATTTAAAATCTCGGCAATTTGATTGACTGATTGACCTTTAGCCAACTGAATAAACACACCAAACTCACGCTCCGATAACACTTCAATAGGACTTTTTTCCCCATTAAACTCTTCTAATGCCATACGCTGCGACAAATTATTTTCTATATACATACGACCTTCAAAAACCTGACGTATCGCATGAATTAATTCATCTGGCGCACTGCGTTTAGATAAATAACCTAAAGCGCCTGCTTTCAACATATAACGCACATAGCTCGGATCTTCATGTGAAGATAAACCTAAAACCTTCGCTAATTTGTCACGCGCCACAATACGACGTGTTGCTTCCACTCCCATGGTGCCACCCATAGATATATCCATAACGATCACATCCGGTTTTACAATCGGAATCTGTTGATAAGCAATCTCTGCCGATTCAGCTTCTGCTACGACTTGTATATCTTCAGTGGCTTCTAATAACATCCTAAAACCAAACCGCACTACGGCATGATCATCCACCAACATCACTGTAATTTTTTTACTCATACCTGACTTTCGTGATGTGATGCATTGACTGATGAGGCTAGTGGCAATGTTACCAAGACTTCACAGCCACCCAAAGTAGCCGTTTGAAAAACCACCTTTCCATTTAATGAGGCTGCACGCTCTTGCATACCCAGCACACCATAGTGACCTACACGCTGCAAACTTTGTGCACCCTGCCCGTCATCTGCAATCGACAACACGAGACACTGGTCTTTGACTTCAATGCAAACATGCGTGCGACTTGCTTTTGCATGTCTTACTACATTCGTAATGGCTTCTTGAATAATGCGGTAGGCATGCAGTTCACATTCTTGATTTAGTGCAGGCAATTCTCCTTGGACTTTCAATTCTGTTTTTAATTCGGGATTTTTAAGTTGCGTAGCAGTGAGTAAATCGCGTACTGCATCCACTAAACCCATGCCTTCTAATTGTATAGGACGTAAACGAGGAATCATTCTATGCATTGCATCTGACATCATACCTGCTGTATCAAATAGCATCTGAGCAGAACGCTGAATTGGGCTGTTTGCCACATCCGCATGCTGCAACATGGATTTAGCAATCGAACGTATACCTGTTAATGACTGCCCTAATTCATCATGTAATTCACGTGCTATTGCAGCACGCTCTTGTTCTATTCGAGCATAAAGCAATTGTGTGAATTCGCGTTGCGTTGCTAAGCGTGCTTGTGCTTCGGCTGTTGCTTGTCGCACTTGAATATTGTCTTCTACAGCCTGCGCCATACGATTAAATGTACGGCCCATTTGTCCTGCTTCTTTACCTTGTAAAGCAGGTAATCTGACATGATGCGCACCTTGTTCAATCTCACGTAATCCACGTTCAATTTTCTCTAATGGCGCTAGCCAAATACTCACTAACCAAAAAATAACGATATCAGCGATGATGAATAACACAGACTGAGCAAATAAAATATCAGCCAAATTATCCCAACCATCTAAAATCGCTCGCGTAGGATTAGTACGCATCGTTATACGTGCATTACTTAACTCAATCACACGCACCGACTCAGGTGGCGCAATCAAGGCTGAATACCATTGCGGTGCATTACGACCTGCTTTATAAACTGAAGGTGGTGATTGATATAACAGTTCACCATCTAGACTCAGCAAACTAATTTCTTGAGCACGCACACGACCGGTCTCACGTAAAAACTGCACTAACTCTGGTAGGTTTTTACTGGTATGCATGCTACCTAATCGGCCCAGCAATTGCGATGCAATACGACCGGATGCTTCCATCTCTTCGGCCACACTTTTACGCGTTGCATTCATCTCAACAGCAATGAGAATGCTGAACACTAAAATTGTCAGCACCACAAAGATCAGATTTATTTTGAGTCGAAGACTCATAGAAGTGGGAATAGGCATAGCTTGTGACAGCGGCGCTGCCTGAGTCCCTGAACTTGAATTTGTTGTCATAATTAGAATACTTCGCTGCGCTCAAGCAGTGAACACCGCCAGACAGTCTTTTCCTAGTAAACATCTTAACAGTTGATCGTTAGTGCAGCAGCAGAGTGCACATGCAAATTGCTCAAGCGCAGAACAAAGCTATAACGTTCATGAAAATCATGAGAGATAAATACGCGATTCGCTCGTGCAGGTCCGTGCTCAAACAGGCAGAATCATTATCAATGCAGGCTACCCTGTCAGACGTTCAAACAACCTAAATTTTGGAGATAATTATGACTTGGACCACACCAGCAGCAACTGACTTACGTTTCGGCTTTGAAATCACTATGTACATCGCGAATCGTTAATTTCAGACTCAGATTTCCGTAATGAGTTTGCAAGAACTCCGTTTGTTTAAAACGACCCTTAGGGGTCGTTTTTTTATTCTTCATAGTTTTCAAATTAATAATAAATCTTAGTTAATTCTTAACTTAACCGAATAAATTAAAAACGTTACACACGCAAAGTGACGATCCAGTCACAAATCATGATTTTCCTGATTCATGCTAGCTACCCACTGAGGTAGCATCGTTGCTTTTTTTAAATTAAGCCCTACGGCACAAAGAGACGAGCATGAAAAGAACCAGCCTTTCCTTAATGATTACCGCGTGTTTTATCGCTAACGCTGCAGCACAAGAAACCAAAACTCTGTCACCTGTGGTTGTCACCGCTACACGTGTAGAGCAGGACAGCTTTGACTTACCTATGTCTATCGACAAAGTCGAAAAAGACACCATACAAAATGCCGGCGTAAAAATGACGCTGTCAGAAAGTCTGGCACGTGTACCTGGTATCACTGCACAGAACCGTAATCAAATGGCGCAAGATCCGCAAATCTCTTCACGTGGCTTCGGTGCTCGTTCATCATTTGGTGTACGCGGCATCCGCGTTTATGTCGATGGCATTCCACTCTCCATGCCCGATGGCATAGGTAACCCAGGTAGCGTAGACCTCGGTGCGATGAGCTCGATCGAAGTCATGCGTGGACCTTTCTCAGCTATGTATGGCAATTCATCCGGTGGCGTTATACAAATGTTCACCGACAAAGCACCTGCCACACCAGAAGTCAGTGGTGATATTTTATTTGGTAGCTTCAACACCCGTCGTGAGTCTGTACAAGCAACTGGCACAAAAAATGGTGTGGAATATTTAGTCAACTACTCTGACTACAACTCAGATGGATACCGTCAACAAAGTGCAAATGAAAAACGTCAAGCAACAGCGAAGTTGGGTATTAAGATTGCAGAAGATACTAAGCTGACTATGTTGACAAGTTGGTTTGATCAGTTTGCACAAGATCCGGGTGGATTGATCAATGGAGCTAAAACTACTGCTACTGCAAATAACCCAAGTGCATTTGCAGGAAATTTTTTTGATCCAACAGGTGTTGCAGTAGGTGCTCGCACACAGAATGGAAACACTCGCGTTTATCGGAGCAATACTCAAGTAGGATTTAATTTAGAGCATAAAATTGATAATCGCAATTTGATCAACATGATTATTTATGGCGGTGAAAGAGAGAATTTACAATATCTTGTAACTAGTACCTCATCTCCTTTCAGCGGTCGAGCAAGCAGCATCAGTAGAAAATTTTCAGGCGCAGAAGTTCGCGTCACGAACAATGGACAATTATTAGAAAAACCTTACTCCGTCTCATATGGAGTAAATGCAGGATTTATGCGTGATGCACGCTTAGATAGACCAACAGAATTAGGAATAATTCTTCCATCTGGAACCCCCAACAGAAATGAATCACAGCGAGCACAAAATTTTGATCAGTATGTACAAGGTCTTTGGTCTTTTGCGGACAAATGGGATTTACATGCCGGAATCCGTCATACCGCATTAAAAATCAATATACTAGATAAATTGCCAACCAACGCAGACGGTGATGGATCAGGCGGACTAAACTTTGCTAAAACCGTTCCTGTTGCAGGAATTATTTTCAAACCAAACTCTCTTACAAATTTTTATGCAAACTTCGGAAAAGGATTTGAAACTCCAACTTTGATAGAAGTTACATACTCGAATCCCGATACCCTAGCT
This sequence comes from Oxalobacteraceae bacterium, assembly GCA_027486615.1. Lineage (GTDB taxonomy): Bacteria > Pseudomonadota > Gammaproteobacteria > Burkholderiales > Burkholderiaceae_D > Pernthalerella. Next base: position 7,515 of record JAIXOW010000191.1, read on the forward strand.
GGTCCCAATTATTCTTTAAAACCAAGTACAAGCACAAATATCGAAATAGGATCAAAAATTTTCCTATCTGATACAACTAGAATTAATATAGCTGCTTTTGATATAAAAACTCAAAATGAAATTGTTGTAAATCAACAAAAAGGAACTACAGCTAGCTACAACAATGCTGGAACTACTAGCAGAAATGGTTTAGAAGTATCAATTGAAAAAGAGTTACAAAATAACTTTAAAACTTATTTAGCTTACACTCTACTCAATGCAAAATTTGATGACACATTCACTTATCAAACAATAAGTACTATTAATGGCTCCATAACAAACAGAACCGTAAATTCTGGAAACTATATTCCCGGAACCTATAAATCACAAATTTATGGCGAAATTTCGTGGAAATATAATCCTTGGAATCTGAATACAGCAATAGAAGGAAGATATAACAGCAAAGTTTTTGTCGATGATTTAAATACAGATATTGCACCTTCATATCTAATATTTTCTACTAGAGCATCAATTCAGCAAAAACATGGTAATTGGAAATTCACTGAATATGCACGTATTGATAATATCTTTGATGAAAGCTACATAGGTTCAGTTCGTGTAAATGATGCGAACAGTCGCTTCTTCGAACCTGCACCTGGCCGTAACTGGATCATGGGTGTGAAAGCTAACTACATGTTCTAATGGTTTGTTAGTTTTATTCAGCTGAAGTAAATATCCCGACCAAGCGTCGGGATGTTTTTTTGGTGGGGCTCATTATTACCGTATAGGTACGATTAGCGTAGCGTAATCGTACGTAAAATTTTATACCACCACACATCGCAATACGAACGTACGATTACGCTACGCTAATCGTACCTACCAAACCTTCATCTCTTTTACCTACTTCTTGATTCTCGATATATCTATTTTATCTGCGGCGACTTGTGCACTCACTGCTGCCATCCATGGCACCACACCGATTAATGGCGCCGATAATCTTTGCTCTAAAGCTTGCAAGTTAGCTTGTTGATGCGACATATTTACATCGATTTGATTCGCGACCCATCCTACTAAATTTAAACCGCGCGCTTTTATTGCTTCTGCTGTTAACAGGGCATGATTAATACACCCTAAACGTAAGCCAACCACCATCACTACATCAAGTCCGAGATGTACTGCTAAATCAGCGGTATCTACGTCATCATTGATTGGCACACAAAATCCACCTACACCTTCTACAATGACGCTATCAGATTGCTGTACGATTTGTTGATAACAATCCAATAGCTGCTGCATGTCGAGCGATACATGCTCGAGTTGTGCTGCAATATGTGGTGCTGCAGGTTCACGCAATAAATAAGTTGTAGTCAGTGCACGTGGCAAATTGGTATTCGATGCTGCTGCCAGCATGGCGACATCTTCATTCCAGAGTTCACCATCAATTAACTCAGCACCTGCTGCAATCGGTTTCATGCCTGTAACACGTAAACCAGTTTTTGCAAAAGCATGTAATAACGCTGCAGTGACTAAGGTTTTACCAACACCGGTATCTGTGCCGGTCACAAAGTATGAAGATTTTTTTGTCATGACATGCTCGCTTCTAAGGTATGTATCGCTGTAATTAAGGTAGCTAATTGTTGATGTGACTGCGCTGCTGATAAGGTGATGCGGAGTCTTGCCGTATTAAGTGGCACTGTTGGTGGGCGTATCGCACCTACCCATAAGCCCTGCTGTAAGAGTGCTGCTCCCACAGCAATAACTTTTTCATTCGAGCCTATGACTACAGGTTGTATCGCCGTCGGTGATGCAAGACTTTTCCAGTGTTGTAGTTTCTGAGCACTTCGCCATGCGGCAATTAAACTCTGCAAATGAGTACGCAGACGTGAACCTTCTTCACCAGTGATAATGGCTAAGCTCTTTAGCAGTGCATGCGCAATAGCTGGTGGTGTGGCGGTGGTGTAGATATAAGTGCGAGCACGTTGAATCAGCCATTCAATTACGCTATGATGTGCTGCCACAAAAGCACCACTCACCCCCGCTGCTTTACCTAAGGTGCCTATGTAAACGATGTGAGGTGAATGCAAATTAAAATGTTCAAGTACGCCATGTCCATGTTCACCCAACACGCCAAAACCATGGGCATCATCGACTACTAACCATGCACCATTGCGTTCACATAATGCGAGTAATTCAGGCAAAGGTGCGATTTCACCTTCCATACTAAACACGCTATCAGTCACTACGCATTTTACGTTTGCCTGACTTTGTCGCAGCAAGCTTTCTAATTGTGTGAGGTCGCGATGCGGATAGACAGAAATTTTAGAGCGCGATAATCTAGCACCATCAATTAAAGAAGCGTGATTTAATTCTTCAGAAAATATTTCTGCCTCTTTACCAGCCAATGCTGACAACACAGCTAAATTTGCCATGTAGCCCGTGCTGAAATATAAA
>JAIXOW010000135.1 GCA_027486615.1 Oxalobacteraceae bacterium
GCAGAAATTGTGGCAACAAAAGACACAGAGACATGAATCAGTGCCCGGCAAGAGGGAAAGACTGCAAAAATTGTCAGAAGATTGGACATTTTTCCTATGTGTGCCTGCAAGGAGCACAAGCCAATCAAAGTGAGACAGAACCAAGCTCCAGCCGAATAGAGGCTGAGCCAACCATCAGCAATGTTGAGAGCCAGCATCAAACTGAACCACAGGTTTGCCGTCAAAACGAGGCGTCAATCAGTCCGCGAATCAAAAAGAAAAGAGAAAAGAAAAGGAAAGAAAGGGAAAAGGGAGATGGACCTACTCCAGAAATGGACCTACTCCAGCAAGGTCAAAGAGTCTTTGTCCAGCACCCAGGCACCAGCCCATGGCTCCCCCAAAACAACCAGTTTCAGTACCACAACCTCTGACAGAAGTTGAACCAGTTTTAAGTACTGAGCCTGAAGACTGAGAAGATTATACCTGTTTGTGTATTTTGTGTATTCATGTGCATTCAAATTTCATAAAGGCCAATTGCCAGTAACATTTATGTACTATTGTAGAACATGCATTCAAAATACTAGTGTTGTAAGAAGTTGAACTTTCAGTTAAACTTAAAAGGAAAGAGTCTTGTTGTAGGCTTAGATGGCAACCCTGCCATCTGGCAACATAGTATTGTAGAAATGCTAGCTTGTGCTTGGCTTCTGTGCTGTGACTCAGAAGCCAACAAATTAGATATTTAATTAAAGCATTTTAATTAAATAACATGTTAACTTTGTGAAGAATATTTGTACATATTCTTCAGTTGTGATTTACTACTCTAAGTGATTTATTGTGCTAATAAATACTTGCATAAAATAAGTCTATTGTTTTATATCCAACTCAAAGACTATACTAGTTACATCTTGAAAGTGGTAAATTGTTCATAGTAGCATAAGAACATATTTACATGGCGACGAAGTATTCGAACTCTGCCTAAGAAAAGGAAGACTCGAACCACCTCAACAACAACACTGTCAGCAACCTGAAGACCTTCTCCAACTCCAACATCTGGCCCAAGTTCCGGAAATCAAGCGGATACAGTTGCAACAATCCGTAAGAGACCATTTCTGAAAACTGAAGACCACATTTTTGGCGGGAAAAGAAGCGTCTGTTCAAACTGCGGCAAAACGAGCGTTCAAGAAGAGACCAGTGAGCAGAAGCAAGATCCAGTCCTTCCCGAACTGCATCACATTGTCACTAGCAACTACAACGTCCCGACCAGCTGAAGCAAATGTTACAAGGTAAAAAGAACGGACACTTTAAACCTTATTTGTTATTCAAAATCGACGATTACAATAGTGAGAAGAGGACCTAGCAAATCCACCTCTACTACCTTCCTCAAGCATCTCAGTCAGGAGGGAGTCAGTTTCCGGATTCAAGAAACCAATATATTCGAGAAAGCTTTCTTTCAAAAGTGAATTAAAGCTTGAAACGAACATATTGAGAAGCCAGAAACCAGATCAAAAGTACGGTATTCACCATGTCCAAGCCAGCCAACACCGCCGCTAACCGAAAACTCAGGAGCGACGGGCCAGTTGACGAGGACGCCGAAACTGAGGTCATGTTCAAGACCCCAAATGGAAGATCGCGGACCACAAGCAGAAGCGATAGTGAAAGGACTTTAGACTCTGAAGACACCCTCAGCACTAGTGAGCAAAATGGAGAAGGAGATGACGACATCGGGGTCATCGACGTCGAACAGATCACCATAAATGCGGACGTCACAGGAGACGCCGAGAGGAACCAGGCAGCCCTGAGGCACCAGGCCACCCCTTTCGTGCCAGCCCCTGGACCGATGCCAGTACCACCGCCAGCCATGGACCCCACATTGCAGTACATGATGTCCATGATGGCCCAAATGCAGGAACAAGCTCGCTACGACCGGGCTGAAGCTGCTCGATTGGCCAGAGAACAAGTTCTGAGGGCCGAACAAGCCCAGGAACGAGCACGTCTGGACAACATCAGGTTGCAAGAGCAAATCGTAGCACTCCAAAGAGACAGGGCTTCTGCACCCAAAGCTACTCATCTCCGGACCGGCAAACCTCCGCAGTTTGATCTGGAGAACGACAAGAGAAAGTTTGCAGTGTGGAAGTCCAAATGGGGCTACTACGTTGAATCATCAGGGATCGCGGACCTCACTGGCATCAACAAGACCAGAACCATGAGGGCCGAGTTGACCTTAGCCTTGTCAGACGAGACAATAAGCTGGATCAACAATGAAGACATCACCCCTGAGCAGAGAGAAGACACTGACTTTGTCATAAAGAGGATGGAGGAGTACATCAAGGGCTCTACAAACCCCCTGGTGGCTGTGGCCGACGCCCTCAAGATCAAACAGCTTGCGGGCATGAACGCCGAGGCCTTCATCAAAGCACTGAAGGAACAGATCAAGATGTGCGACCTCGACAAAATTGACAATGTAAAAGAGTGGTTTTCAATATTGTGCATCTGTCACAATGTGCAAAGTTCAGTGGTAAGAACAAAGTTACTGCTAACAAAGGACCTAACTTTCCAAATGGCCGTCGACATCATCATGGAGGAGGAAAAGGCCGCCAAAACAGCCAAGCAAATGGCCGACGGGTCCGCCGACCCGTATGCCAACGCAACCTCCACCTATCGGGCAGACAGGAATGCCAGCAATCAGAGTCGACAAAGTGGCCAAGGAGGCCAGCAAAATCGAGGCCGATCACACAGCAGAGGCCATGACAGAACATCAAGGTCAAATGATGACCAATGCAGAAATTGTGGCAACAAAAGACACAGAGACATGAATCAGTGCCCGGCAAGAGGGAAAGACTGCAAAAATTGTCAGAAGATTGGACATTTTTCCTATGTGTGCCTGCAAGGAGCACAA
>JAIXOW010000073.1 GCA_027486615.1 Oxalobacteraceae bacterium
AAAAGAAGAAGCCAGACCTCATTCTACGCTTTCCAGAAAAACGCAGTGATCTACTCAAGATGAAAAGAACGGTTCTATAAGTTGAGCGAGTGCTTCGGGCTGATCATGATGCAACATATGACCTGCATCCTCAATCATGGCTTGCTTGCAATTCGGGATGACTTGCAAACGGCGATCTATCTCTAAACGTGCAGTGTCTTTCGGTCCCATCCAACGCCAAATATCAGTATCACTGGCTTCCATCCATAGCACTGGTGCTTGAATTTTTGCCCAACATGCCATGGCTTCATCGACTCTATAGAGCATCGCACTCGTAATTTTGTGAGCGGGATCACCCAAAATATGCCACTGCCCATCAGCATCCGGTGCAGCCCAGTGTTGTGCAAGATAATCAGCACGTTCAGGTAACAAACGTGGATTGGTTTTCATTAAACGCTGTGCTACTGCTTGCTTACTTGCATAGCTTTTCATGGTGGGTGGAACACGCAGTTCGTTTAACCATGTTGCATAACGTTCTGGTGCTTGTTCAGGTTGCGTTGCAGGCAAACCAAAACCTTCCAGATTAACGAGCTTAGCGACACGCTCAGGTCTCACACCTGCATATAAAGTCGCGACATTACCGCCCATGCTATGACCGAGTAAATTGACAGGCACATCTGGAGAATAATGGGTAAGTAGTGCGTCCAAATCGCCTAAGTAATCTGCAAACCAATAATAATCTGCTGATGCACGTGCAGTTAATCCAAAACCACGCCAGTCATGCGCAATCACATGCCAATCTTGTTGTAAGCAGTCCACCACAAATTGAAATGAAGCCGCCACATCCATCCATCCATGCTGCATAAAAATTTTAGGCGCATCTTCTGCACCCCAATGCATGACATGCGTGCGTAAGCCACGTAAGTTGATAAATTCAGAACGATGCGATTTCATAGCAAGAGTAGGCTTCATCAAAAAATCTCTCGCTCACCTGCGAGATAAGATCACTGTAGGAGAAGCCATTATACTGGAGTGATTATGACCAAAAATACAAACAAATCACTACATCAGAACGATGAGCAGATCGATGATTACGCATCGCTGTACAACGACTTTCGCTGGCATGTACCTGAGGATTTCAATATCGCAGCTTGGTGCTGTACACGTTGGGCGGATGATCCAAATCGCATTGCGATTTATTGTGATGATGCTGAACACGGCGATAGCATCACTACTTATGCTCAATTACAAGCGGATGCCAATCGTTTGTCGCATGTGTTGCGTGCATGTGGAGTAACTCGAGGATCCCGGGTCGCTATCGTCTTACCACAACGCCCTGAAGTAGCGGTATGTCATATCGCTTGTCATCAATTAGGTGCTATCGCTATGCCCATGTCGGTCTTGTTTGGACCAGAAGCATTGGAATACCGCTTACAAGATAGTGCAGCTTTGATTGCCATCACCGATACAAATGGCATAGACAATATAGAAAAAATAAAAACGAGCTGTCCCGATCTACAGCATGTAATCACTATCGATTGTGATGCACAAAATAGTATTGATTGGCGCACTACGTTAAATAACGAGAGCACAGACTTCACACCCGTAACCACAAAATTTTCAGACCCTGCAATTTTAATTTATACCAGTGGCACAACCGGCGCACCTAAAGGTGCACTCATGCCGCAGTCTGCATTGCTAGGAAATTTAACGGGCTTTGTCGCTTCACAAAATTGGTTTCCTCAGCAGGAAGATGTATTTTGGTCACCCGCTGATTGGGCATGGACCGGTGGTTTACTGGATGCCTTATTACCTACGCTCTACTTTGGCATGCCTATCGTCGCAAGTCGTCAACGCTTCTCAGCAGAACATGCTTTCACATTAATGGAAAAATATCGCGTAACGAATAGCTTTCTGTTTCCAACAGCTCTGAAGATGATGATGAAGGCAGTACCTACACCACGCCAGCACTATCAACTACATTGTCGCGCCATCATGAGTGCCGGTGAAGCGGTAGGTGATGCTGTTTACAACTGGACTGAAGAAGCTTTGGGTGTGACAGTCAATGAAATGTTTGGACAAACTGAAATCAATTACATCGTTGGGAATAGCGCTAAAAGATGGCCTGCTAAAGCCGGTAGAATGGGTAAACCTTATCCGGGACATCAAGTTGCTGTGATCGATAGTGAAGGCAATAAGGTGCAAGCCGGTGAGGTTGGTGAAGTCGCTGTGCACCGGCATGACATTCACAATCATCCTGATCCCGTTTTCTTTATTGAATACTGGCGTAATCCTAAAGCGACGCAAGAAAAATATAGCGGTGATTGGTGTCGTACTGGCGATTTAGCAAAAATAGATGAAGATGGTTATCTTTGGTATCAAGGCCGTGCTGATGATATGTTTAAATCAGCAGGCTATCGGATAGGCCCATCTGAAATTGAAAACTGTTTGATTAAACATCCTGCCGTCGTGAATGCTGCTGTGGTACCTAAGCCTGATCAAGAACGGGGAGCATTAGTTAAAGCTTATATCGTATTAACACCAGAAACTAAGCGTAGTGAAGCTGCTGATGCTGACTTAATTCTAGCCTTACAAAATCATGTACGAGGTTTGCTTGCGCCTTATGAATATCCCAAAGAAATCGAATTCATAGCTCAACTGCCCATGACGACAACTGGCAAAGTACAACGACGGGTATTGCGTTTACAGGAAGAAGAACGCGCTGCTAAAGCCAGCGACTCATATCAATAAGTGCAACTTGAAGTCAACATTTAAAAATTATGGGTGTGATATGGAAGTGCGTCTAACTCTGCCTCTGTAAATCCTGCTGCTCGACGTGCTTGTAAATTAAACGGCCCTCGCAAACCTGGTGCTTTAAAGCGTCGAGCTAACTCTGTATAAGTTGAAATCGGATCACACTGGCGCTGCTCACACAACCACGCATACCAACGATTGCCCACTGCGACATGCCCTACTTCATCGCGCAAAATAATACTCAGTATGTCAGCAGCTTTTACATCACCCACCTGTAAAATTTTTGCACGTACTAAAGGTGTTGCATCTAAACCGCGTGCTTCCATAGTTCTCGGAACCAAAGCAATACGCGCTAACACATCATCCTTAGTTTTTTCTGCCATTTCCCATAAAGTATTGTGCGCATTAAAATCACCATAGGCATATCCTAGCGTTTGTAAATGCGCATTTAACAAAGAAAAATGATAAGCCTCTTCATCTGCCACACCTAACCAGTCAACATAATATTCAACAGGCATATCGGCAAAGCGCCAGATTGCATCTAAGGCGAGATTGATGGCATTAAATTCTATGTGCGCTAATGCATGAATCAAAATAGCACGCCCCTCTTCGGTCGCCATAGAACGTCGCTCTAATAAACGTGGCGATACTAAAAGAGGTTTAGCAGGACGACCTGGCACTGACACAGACTCATCACTGGTCCATGCTGTGTCGAGTGCTAATTGCTGGTGTCGAAAGGATGCAGCCCAAGCACGCACTCCTTCCACTTTGGAAGACACATCACTTTCCTTCAAGAGCGTTAACGCTGCAGCACGACATTCAGTAAAAGCTTGCACAATCAAATCTTCTTAAGTTGAGACCAGCGCATTCCCACGCAGGCGGTTTAAAATAGAGACTTCATACGACAAACTCTATTTTAGTTAAAAATTATGCCCATCTATCAATTAGGTTCAGTTGTACCTCAGATCGATGCCAGTGCCTACATCACGGATAGTGCCACTGTCATAGGTAATGTCGTCATAGAAGCTAATGTCAGTGTCTGGTTTGGTGCCATACTGCGTGGCGATCATGAGCATATTACGATCGGTGAAAATTCGAATATTCAAGAAAACAGTGTGCTACACACTGACATAGGCCATCCCATCACATTAGGCAAAGATGTAACCGTGGGTCATCAAGTCATGCTACATGGCTGCAGCATAGGCGATGGCAGTCTGATAGGCATACAAGCGGTGATTTTAAATGGCGCCAAGATAGGAAAAAATTCTCTGGTTGGCGCAGGTGCGTTAGTCACTGAAGGTAAAGAGTTTCCAGATAATTCACTTATTATAGGATCACCTGCTAAAGCAGTACGTGAACTCACGACTGAACAAGTCGCAATACTAAAAGCCAGTTCAGAAATGTATGTGCAACGTGGACAAGATTATAAAAAACAATTGAAGAGAATAGATTAATGGCAGATACCCTGCAAAAATTCATGTTTGAAAACTCACTAGTGCGTGGTGAGTTAGTTGATATTTCAGATGTCTGGCAACAAGTGCAATCCAAGCGCGACTATCCCCCTGCTGTAAAAAAAATGTTGGGTGAAATGCTGTCGGCGGCGGCATTATTATCTGCCAATCTAAAATTTAATGGCTCCATCATCATGCAAATTCATGGTGATGGACCGGTGCAGTTACTCGTTGTGGAATGTGATGTTGGACTCAAACTACGTGGCATGGCTAAACTACGTGATGAGGTAACGATTGATGAGCAAGCGACTGTACAAGAACTAATTAACGAGCATGGACAAGGTCGCTTTGCTATCACTTTAGATCCTGACGATAAGATGCCAGGCCAACAAGCTTATCAAGGTATTGTGGCTTTAGATGGTGAATCCATCGCTACCATCATTGAAAATTACATGATGCGCTCTGAACAACTTGATACACGCTTATGGTTAGCTGCAGATGACCATGTGGCACGCGGACTGTTGTTACAAAAACTTCCATCCGAAGGTGGCACGACTGAATCACTGCCTACTCACAATGATGAAGACACTTGGGATCGCAGCGTGATGCTTGCGTCTACTCTCACCCACGCTGAATTGCTAACGACAGACATCATGACTTTGTTACAGCGCTTGTATTGGGAAGAGACGGTGCGAGTCTTTGAACCACGTCATCCTGTATTTCAGTGCACTTGTTCCCGCACTAGAGTGGGCAATATGCTGCGTATGTTGGGGCAAGAAGAAATTGACGATGCTCTAGCCGAGCTAGGTCAGTTATCAGTTAATTGTGAGTTTTGTGGACAGCTTTATCGCTTTGATAAAGTCGATTGTGCGCATTTGTTTACTGCAGAGAGTGTTGCTTTAGCTATCACACCACCTAGTCAACAACAGCATTAATCGTCGTTTTACTGCGCAGTGCTCGTGCGGGGTGTGGCTTTGCTGTTGGGTTGCAGGATTTGTACAAAGATTTCATTTTCTTTGACTAAGCCTAACTCATAGCGAGCTCGTTCTTCAACAGCACCTGTGCCGTCTTTTAAATCTTCCACTTCAGAGGCGAGCTTAGCATTGCGTGCTTTTTGCTCGCGCTCTTTGGCTAACGACACATCTAATTCACGCGACAAACTCCATACTCGCAACCAACCACCCTTACCCAACCAGAGTGGGTACTGGATCAATACAAGTAGCGCGGTCAGGGATATCAGAATAAGTCGCACGTTAGTCTAGTTATCTAAGCCAGAGAGTGTTTACAACAGTATCCAACTTACACTTATCTCAGGTTATAAAAAGCGCTACGTCCAGGGTAGCTAGCTACATCACCTAAATCTTCTTCAATACGCAGCAATTGGTTATATTTTGCCATACGATCTGAACGGGACATAGATCCTGTCTTAATCTGTAGCGCGTTACATCCAACAGCGATATCAGCAATAGTGGAATCTTCGGTTTCACCAGAGCGATGTGAAATCACTGCAGTGTAACCAGCACGCTTAGCCATTTCGATTGCTGCAAAGGTTTCAGTAAGCGTACCAATCTGATTAATCTTAATCAGAATTGAATTAGCGATATTTTTCTGTATGCCTTCTTTGAGAATTTTTGTGTTGGTCACAAATAAATCATCACCCACTAATTGCACTTTCTTACCTAATGCTTGTGTAAGGGTTGCCCAACCATCCCAATCATTCTCAGCCATACCATCTTCAATCGAGATGATAGGATATTTATCACACCAACTAGCTAACAGATTAGTGAAATCAGAGGATGAGAGGGATAAGCCTTCACCACTTAAATGATATTTTCCGTCTTTATAAAATTCACTTGCAGCGCAATCTAAACCCAATGCGATTTGCGTACCGGGTTCATAGCCTGCTTGTTCTATTGCTTGCAAAATAAGTTTGATAGCTGCTTCATGGTTTTCTACGGAGGGAGCAAAACCACCTTCATCGCCTACTGCAGTGGTGAGCTTTTTATCATGCAGAATTTTTTTCAGTGTGTGAAAAACTTCTGCGCCATAGCGTATGGATTCGCGGAAGCTAGTCGCACCCACCGGTATGATCATGAATTCTTGCAGATCAAGGTTGTTATCCGCATGCGCACCGCCATTGATCACATTCATCATAGGCACTGGCATTTGCATAGCACCTGAACCACCGAAATAACGATACAGTGGCAAACCTGATTCCTCTGCTGCTGCTTTTGCTACAGCCATCGATACCGCTAACGTTGCATTCGCACCCAGACGCGCTTTGTTGTCCGTGCCATCTAAATCGATAAGGGTATGATCTAAGAATGCTTGTTCACTCGCATCCAAACCCATGATGGCTTCTGAAATTTCTGTGTTGATGTTTTCGCAGGCTTGCATCACGCCTTTACCGAAGTAGCGTTTGCTATCGCCGTCACGTAATTCCACTGCCTCACGTGAACCTGTTGATGCACCTGATGGCACAGCAGCACGACCCATAACACCCGACTCTAATAAGACATCACATTCGACAGTCGGATTACCGCGTGAATCCATGATTTCACGCCCTACGATGTCAACAATTGCGCTCATTGCGATTCTCCACAGATAAAAAATTTACATTAAACAAATCACAGCTCGTTAACTTCAGCTGCACAAAAATTTATTCAAAATGCTGTTCAAGAAAACCATTTTTCTTCACAACGCGATCCAGATCTGCCAGCGTTGCAAGTAATTCTTTCATACGCTGTAAAGGCACTGCATTCGGACCATCGGATTTTGCCTGCGCAGGATTTGGATGCGTCTCCATAAACAAGCCAGCAACACCTACTGCAACAGCAGCTCGCGCCAACACAGGTACGAACTCACGTTGACCACCTGAAGTACTACCCTGCCCACCGGGCAATTGTACAGAATGCGTTGCATCAAACACGACCGGACAACCAGTCTCACGCATGATGGCAAGAGAGCGCATATCTGAAACCAAATTGTTATAACCAAATGACACACCACGTTCACAGGCCATGAAATTATCCGTTGCTAAACCTGCTTCTTTGGCTGCTTCACGTGCTTTATCAATCACGTTTTTCATGTCATGCGGCGCTAAGAACTGACCTTTTTTAATATTCACAGGCTTGCCTGACTGCGCACAAGCACGAATAAAATCCGTTTGCCTACACAAGAATGCAGGTGTTTGTAAAACATCGACAACGGCAGAGACTGGTTTGATTTCATCAATCTCATGAATGTCGGTTAACACAGGCACACCGATTTCTTGCTTAACCTTTGCGAGTATAGCCAAACCTTTTTCCATGCCTAAACCACGGAAAGAGCTGCCGGAAGAACGATTCGCTTTATCAAACGAAGATTTATAAATAAAAGGAATGCCTAAGCTACTGGTGATTTCTTTCAGAGCACCCGCTGTGTCTAAGGCCATCTGTTCAGATTCAATCACGCAAGGACCTGCGATGAGAAAGAAAGGATGATCGAGACCTACATCAAATCCGCACAGTTTCATGCTGCCTTCCTTTCGCCATCAGCCTGCTTGGCTGCAAGCGCTGCTTGAATAAATGAAATGAATAAGGGATGACCATCGCGTGGCGTCGATTTGAATTCCGGATGATATTGCACTCCCATGTACCAAGGATGCGCATGTTCACCAGTGCGTGGTAATTCCATAATTTCACACAATGACTCAGTCGGTGTGCGAGCTGAAACCACTAAACCAGCTTGTTCTACACGTGCCAAATAATGATTGTTCGCCTCATAGCGATGACGATGACGTTCCGTTACTTCTTTACCGTAAATTTCAGCCGCTAAGGTGCCCGGTTTGACTGCACAAGTTTGTGCACCCAAACGCATAGTGCCGCCTAAATCAGAATCTGCATCGCGATGTTCAATCACACCATCATGGTTTTGCCATTCTGTGATCAACGCTACGACAGGATTCGGTGTATCAGGATCAAACTCGGTGGAATTTGCATGCGCTAAGCCAGCTAAATTGCGTGCATATTCAATCAAAGCCACTTGCATACCTAAACAAATACCAAGGTAAGGGACTTTATTTTCACGTGCATAACGTGCAGCAGCAATTTTGCCTTCCACACCACGACGACCAAAGCCACCTGGTACGAGTATGGCGTCATATTTTTCTAAACTAGCAGTGCCTTTATTTTCTATGTCTTCTGAATCGACGTATTCAATATTCACACGCGACTCAGTATGAATACCGGCATGACGTAAGGCTTCGGTTAAAGACTTGTAGGATTCAGTGAGGTCGACATATTTACCGACCATCGCAATGTGCACATCACGCTTAGGATGTTCTAGCGAATGAATTAATTTATCCCACATAGATAAATCTGCAGGCTTGGGAGAGAGATTCAGCTTTTCACAAACAATGCGATCGAGTCCCTGGTCATGCAACATCTGTGGAATTTTATAAATCGTATCTGCATCCCATACTGAAATCACTGCATCTTGTTCAACATTGGAGAACAAGGAAATCTTGGCACGTTCATCTTCAGGAATACGACGGTCAGCTCGGCACAACAATGCATCCGGCGAGATACCGATTTCACGTAATTTTTGAACGCTGTGTTGTGTAGGTTTGGTTTTTAGTTCACCCGCAGAGACCAGATAAGGCACTAGGGTTAAATGTACGAAAGCGGCATGATGACGACCGCCACGCAATGAAAGCTGACGTGCTGCTTCCAAAAACGGCAAGGATTCTATGTCACCCACTGTGCCACCAATTTCTACAATCGCGACATCAAAACCCTCTGCGCCACGATGTATAAATTCTTGTATCTCGTTCGTGATGTGCGGAATGACCTGCACAGTCTTGCCCAGATATTCACCACGACGTTCTTTACGAATGACGGACTCATAAATCTGACCGGTGGTGAAATTATTCACCTTCTTCATCTTAGCGGTGATAAAACGCTCATAGTGACCGAGATCAAGATCAGTTTCAGCACCATCATCGGTGACGAATACCTCACCATGTTGAAATGGACTCATGGTGCCAGGATCAACGTTGATGTAGG
>JAIXOW010000098.1 GCA_027486615.1 Oxalobacteraceae bacterium
GAGGATGAAAAGAAATGAATAAATTCATCCCAATTGCCAATAGCATGTTCTTGTTGGACGAATTTTCGCACACCGAGTTTAATGGTTTGTACAGCTCTTTCTGCTGCTCCATTACTCCATGGTGCTCCAACACTACATGGCAAAAATTTGATTCCAAGTGGTTCCATAAATGCTCGGAACTCTGTGCTTGAGAACATCCCTGTTTCACTGTCACACCTGAAATACCTAGGTACGCCAAAAGGTCTGATAATTGTTTCCAATATCGCCTCTATTAAAGCTGGCGTCGCCCTACTACTAATAGGTGCCAATTGAATATAGCCTGTAAACATATCTACTGCCAAAAACATAGCATTATTGCCTTTTTTGGATTGTGGCAGAGATGGTATTATGTCACACGCCCATGTCACTCTTGGTGCATAAATCAAGTTTGTTTGTGTGAATGGGTGTTGTTGTGGAGAATTCGCATTGAATTGACATAATATACAATTATCTCTTAATAATTGCAATTTATGTTTCAGTAATTTCAAATTTACAAAATATTTTGTTTGAATATCTCTCGCAATTCTAGATTTAGAGAAATGCAAACCCATAACCGAAAAATGTTTCGCGTTTATTAATGGGTCTAGAAATGCTTGAGGTAAGGCCAACCTATAATGCGTTTTAACTTTGTGATACAAGACATTTTCTATGTATGTAAAACGATTAGGTAAAGTCTTTAATTCCATGATTTTGCTTAATTGTGGGTCTTCTCTTTGTGCCACTATTAAGTTTTTAATGGAAACCTCTCCCGAAGTTATCATGCGTGTGGCATGCGAAAAATCTGTGTATGTGAGAGAAGAAGGTTCTGATCGTAAAATCCGACCAGACATTACTGGTAAAATAACTCCTTTTGTACGAGTCATTGACGTACGTGGCAATTTCACCTTCCTATTAGGTAAGGTTTTAGGAGTATTTTTGATCTCCCTTACACCTAGTTTGGCTTTTGAAGGGACTTTTTTCTTGCCAGAAGTTATTGGACTATCCAAAGAATCTGCTTCTAATAACCATTTTACTTCTTCTGCAGTGAAATGTCTGCCTGTGGGTATAGACAAACGTCTCAGAATATGTTCAGTCTGCTCTTCTGATAAAACGTGTCTATTTTTCTCTTCCTCAATAAGGTCCTTTAAATGTATGTGATTTCGGCTAAGGATGTCCGAAATTTCATTTTCCTTGCCTGGAACATGATAAATTTCAGCTTCGTATTTTGATAATTCTAATGAAAAACGTAGTAAAATACCTGCTGAATCTTTACACATTCGAAGAAATAGAATCGATTTTGCATCAACCAGTATGATTACTTTGTTTGCAAATCGTAAAAAGAAGTCCATTGACTTTAAAGCATATAGTAGTGATAGTGTCTCTTTTCTGAACACACCATATTTCCTCTCTGCTTTAGTAAATGTGCGTGACACACAAGCCATTAGTAGCTCATTGCCCTCATCGTCCTTTTGGAAGACTCGACCTGCTCCGCAATAGTCTGATGCATCTGTCTGGACATAAAATGGTTTTGCAGGGTCGGGTATATTCAATGAGGTGTGTGTTACAAGTAAGTCTATTAACTTGTAAAATGCTAAATCATGTTCTTGTGTCCACTTAAATTGTTTATGATGCTGTGTGGTGACTTCCAATAATGGTCTTGCTAGTTCTGCAAAATTGGGTAAAAATCTCCTGTAATATGACATGGCACATACAAACGATTTTGTTTGTTTGGCCGTAGTCGGCTTAGGATAATTTTTAAATGCTAGAACTCTTGCTTCAGGAATATTTAGCTTTCCATGTTGCCATTTTATTCCTAAGAAATCAACTGAGTCTGTTGCCACATGCAATTTGCTCGGGCGTATTTTAATTCCTCCTTCTTCAAGTTTTTGTAACACTTGACCTATCAGATCAATATGATGTGTTAAATCCTTGTCAGAAGCTATTAAAATATCATCTGCATAGTGTAAAACATAGTGAGACATATTCCCGAGTAATTTGTCCATTAACAGCTTTAAATACAGAGGTGAATTTTTCAAACCTTGTGGGCATCTCTGAAAGCAATATCTTTTGCCATGCGCCGGTGAAAAAAATGCTGTATATGGTTGAGACTTCTCATTAATGGGAACTTGGAAGAATGCATGTGAAACATCTACAGTAGTAATATGTTTTCTACCTGAAATGTGAGCAATAACTTCAGGTTGAGATACCAAATTTGTTGGGTATCTAACAGTTTGCTCGTTCAATAATCTGCCATCCAATAACATACGAAATTGATTTTTTTCTTTTTTGTCAATGACAAGGATATTTGATACAAAAAGTGATGGTTCATGACATTCTCTAATGATACCATATTTCTTCATTTGATCCAAAATATCTTTCATTGGCTTTCGAGTAGTATGTGGTATTGGAAAATATGATTGTAATTTTGGTTTCTTTTTAGGATTTGGAATGAGCTCAATATCCATTTCAATATCTGTAGCCTTACCAAGATCATAATCGTGTCTGCTAAAAGCACCTTTATATTTCATAAAGGTCTCGATAGCTTGTTTTCTATGTCTTGGTGCTAAATGTGAGATTTTAAATTGTTTAATTAGTTCATCATCTGATATAGGTTTGTCATTGATCAGATTGAAATTTGTTAAAGAAGGAGTGCTTTCAATCAATGTTGTCATAGGCACTGGATAGTGCCCTGAAGTGACATATTGATGAAAACCTTGTATCTTTTCCTCTTCTGTAAGGTTAGAATCCTGCTCAATGAATTCAGCTGTGTGAATTGCTGCTCTAAAAGATTTGACTTCTTCAATATCTGTGCCCGTAACTTGAAGATTATACACCTCTGGTGGATCGTCATATACTTGTATCTGAGCCAAAGGTATGTCTTTGGGTAGTATGAAGTCATTATGTGAGTCATTATAAATGGTAAAGCAAATCTCATTATTGTCAACATACTGATACAGTGCTGGTGGAGTCTCCAGTTTTGGTTGTAACAAATGTTGAACTTCGAAAGTAACCGGTCTACCATAATGTGCTGGTATAGGTAATAACACATTATCCTCATACCTTGTGGTCACCAAAGCTGGTGAGTATGGAGGTATTACCACAGTTTGTGTATTATATACCTTAAACGACCTGTTTTGCTGATTTTCAGCTAATAAGGGAACATCACAATATGTGTGCTTTGCTCTGTCCCAAAAATTCTCAATGTCTGATGTATCTGGCTCTGCCGTTAGATACATGTGGTTCCTTGTCTCAAGCAATTTTGCTGGTGATCCTGTAAAGTCTCTCCCCAAAATGAAGTCATGTTCAATATTGTCATGAATGTATACTTCATGTGGGAACGTAATTGAAGTGCCATTATCTCCAGTGAAGCGTAAAAAGATAGTGGCTGAACCAATGAAAGGTGTTTTATCTCCTGTTACTGAACTCAAATAAGTGCCAGGTCTTGGCTTAATTTTGATATCTTTGTACTCAGGGATATCCCTAAAAGTCTTGGAGGTCATCAGTGTACCTTCACTTCCTCCATCATGTAACGCTGTTACCATATGTGATGCGTGGCCTACATGGTGTTTGGATAAATGTATCTGTATGTAGGCCAATGAACTGTTGGCCTTGCAAGCCGTCGAGGCCGTTGAGATTATTCTTGTGGCCTGGTCATCTTCATCATCAGAGGGATCTTGTTGAGATGAAGATGAGGCTTGGGCCTGATCTAGTTTTCCCTCTTTATGGGGACATAATCTTGACCATTAATGGTGATTATGA